>NZ_JACADT010000494.1:0-4161 GCF_013421635.1 Streptomyces sp. UH6
CCACGCGGCGGAGGAACGTCGTCGGCAGGAACACCGAGTCGGCCACGATCATCGCCAGCGAGAAGAACGGCAGGCCGAGCACCACCGCGATCGCCACGTGCTCGGTGATCATCGCCGCCAGCAGCACGTTCTTCACCCGGCGGTTGAACAGCGTGAACGGGAACGCGACCTGCACCGCGACCGTGCCGTAGGTGATCAGCATGACCAGCGTGCCGTTGGCGGCGAGCAGGTCGGCCAGCGCCGGCCAGGGCGAGAAGTAGTCCAGGTGGAGGGGGTAGTGCAGCGCGGTGCCGTCCTGCCAGCGCGATCCCTGGATCTTGTACCAGCCCGCCGTGGCGTAGATCAGGCACGCCTCGGCCATGATGACCAGCAGCGCCGCGTTGTGCACGATGTTGCCCACCACGTCGAACAGCGCGCGCACCTGGGAACGCGGTGCGGCCCGCTCGACGACCCCCCAGGCGCCCAGGGCGATCCACATCACCCACAGCAACCAGGGGACGAACGGATCACCGTCCAGCAGACCCAGCAGCGTCGCCGGCACCAGCACCAGACCGGACACGCCCCACAGCACGGGCCCGCCCAGGCCGGCAGGACGCCTGCCCGGGAGACCCCCGGCCCCCGCATCCTCACGCCCCGCGCCCTCGTCACGCCGGGCGGCCTGGTGACGACGTGCCCGGCGCGCGTCCAGCGACCAGACCCGGCCGCACCGGGTGAAGACCAGGTAGACCGCCATCAGGTGCACGACGTTGTCACCGCCGTCGCCCATGAAGACACTGCGGTTCTGCAGGGAGAGCACACCCACCATGAAGAAGACCGACATGGCCCGGGTGCGCCAGCCCAGCGCGAGCAGCAGGCTCGCCAGGACGGCGAAGAGGTAGACGGCCTCGAACCAGAGTTCCGAGTCGGTCCACAGCAGCACCGTGAAGGCGCCGTTGTCCGCGATCAGCCGGTTGCCGAGCTCCCAGCTCCACGGGCCGTCGGGCCCGTACAGCTCGTGGCGGTGCGGGAACTCCCGCAGCAGGAAGAGCAGCCAGGTGGCCGCGAAGCCTATGCGTATGACCGCGCTCTGGTACGGGCCGAGCGCGGCGTCGGTGACCCGGGAGGCCAGCTTGCCGAGGGCGAGGTCCGGACGGTTCACAGGCTGCCTCCCGGGACGTCGTCCGCGGACACGTTCCACCAGGGCAGGACCCGGTAGCGGGGCTCGGACTCCGTCTTCTCACCGCTCCAGACCGGCGGCGCCACCTGAAGGGTCCGGGAGCGGATCTGTATCCGGTCCACCTCGGCCCCGTAGGTGCGGCCGAGCCGCATCACCACGATGCGCCGCAGGTACTCCTCCGCCAGCCGGCCGCGGGGACCGACCGCGCGGTTGTCGTCGTCGTGCGAGGAGACGTAGAAGTCCCAGGCACGACGGAGTTCGTTCTGCTGGGTGTGGCTGGGGGCCGGGTTGCCGTCGATGGCGCGGCCGTCCTCGGCGGAGAGATCGGTCCAGTCCACCGTCCGTACCTCCCCGTCCCCCGTCCGTATCTCCGCCCGGACCTGCACGGCGATGTTCTGCTGGAGCGGGTTCGGGGCGAAGAGCTTCCAGTTCTGCTCGAACTCGGGGTAGACCCAGCTGTCCACAGCCTCCGCGTGCCGCTTGCTGAGCGTGTTCGACGGCGCGACGTGCAGGAACACCATGCCGAGGTGCGCACAGGCGAGGGCCGCGACCGCCGCGAGCGCCACCGCCGCCGCGATCCGGCCGGGCAGACCGAGCGCCGCCACACCGGTCGGGGGGTTCGTCTCCTCGGGCGGAGGCCCGTTCTGGTGTGTTTCCATTCGCGCCCCGTCTCCCCCGTCCCGGTCGTTCGCACGCACCGTACTGAGTAACGGCGGCCCCGGGACACCCCTGTGGACAACAGGGGTGCGGACGACGGGGCGCCCAGGTCTTCCACAGCGGTTGACACCCTACGTTCCGCGGGCGACCCGAAGGGGTGCGGCCTGGTGACCGGCACCGCGGTACGCGGCACCGGAAACGGGTCTCAGACGACCTGCCCCGGCTTGCCCTCGTCGTCGACGACCGGCCTGCCCGCGGCCGCCCAGGCACCCATGCCGCCCGCCACGTTCACGGCGTCGATGCCCTGCTGCGCCAGGTACACGGTGACCTGCGCGGACCGCGCGCCGGAGCGGCAGATGACGTTCACCCGGCCGTCCTGCGGCGCGGCCTCGGTGAACTCGCCGTAGCGGGCCACGAACCCGCTCATCGGGATGTGCAGCGCGCCGGCGGCGTGACCCGCCCGCCACTCGTCGTCCTCCCGGACGTCCAGCAGGAAGTCGCCGTCCTTGAGGTCCGTGACCTGGACCGTGGGCACACCAGCTCCAAAGTTCATGCCACCGACGCTACCGGACCACCACCCGCACCACGGCTACGCTCGCGGCCCCTGCTGCGTCACAGCCACCGCCACGTCACCGCCGCAGCCACGCCATCGCCACCGCTACGGCTGGTGCAGCTCCATCAGCCGGGCCTCGCGCTCGGTGATGTCACCGGTGAGCTGCCGGGCGATGTCCTCCAGCAGCCCGTCCGGGTCGTCCGGCGCCAGCCGCAGCATGGAGGCGATGGCGCTCTCCTCCAGCTTCGCCGCCAGCTCGGTCAGCAGCTCCTTGCGGGCCGCGAGCCACTCGAGACGGTCGTACAGCTCGTCGGCGGGCGTCGCGCGGCGCTTGACGACCGGACCCGCCGCCCATTCCTCCTGGAGCGCGAGCAGCCGCTTCTCGTCCCCCCGGGAGTAGGCCGCGTTCACCCGGGAGATGAACTCGTCACGCCGCTTGCGCTCGCCCTCGTCCTGGGCGAGGTCCGGGTGGGCCTTGCGGACCAGCTCCCGGTAGAGCCGGCGGGCCTCCTCACCCGGGCGGACCCGCGGCGGCGGCTGCACGCTCTGGTCGGTGAGCATCGCCACGGACTCGGGGAACAGCCCCTGCCCGTCCATCCAGCCGCTCAGCAGTTCCTCGACACCGGGTATCGGCGTCACGCGCGCGCGGGCCTCCTGGGCCAGACGCACGTCCTCCGGGTCGCCGGTACGGGCCGCACGGGCCTCGGCGATCAGGGCGTCCAGCTCCTCCAGCCGCGCGTACAGCGGGCCGAGCCGCTGTTCGTGGAGCCGGGAGAAGTTCTCGATCTCGACGCGGAACGTCTCCACGGCGATCTCGTACTCGATCAGCGCCTTCTCGGCGGCCATGACGGCGCGCTCCAGACGCTCCTCGGGACGGGGAGCGGCTCCGCCGGCTCCCTCCGCGGGCTCGGGCGGAGTCCGGTCAGCTTCCGGGGTGGTCATCCGCCCAGCGTAGGCCACCTGCCAAGTCCCGTGCCGTCCAAGGTGATCGCGCTCACGCCCGGCCCGAACGGCCCCGCTCAGCCGGCCCGCTCAGTCCTCCGTCTCGGCCGCGATCCGCCCGGACCGCACCGCGGCCACCAGGTCCGCGTGGTCGGCCTCGGTGCGGTCGGCGTAGGCCACCGCGAACGAGGCCACCGCCTCGTCCAGCTCCCCGTTCTTCCCGCAGTACCCGGCCAGCATCCGCGGGTCGGCACTGTGGCTGTGCGCGCGGGCCAGCAGGGCGCCGGTCATCCGGGCGTAGTCGTCGATCTGTCCGGCGGTCAGCGAGGTGGCGTCCACGCTGCCCTTGCGGTTGCGGAACTGGCGCACCTGGTAGTGCCGCCCCTCGACCGTCGTCCAGCCGAGCAGGAAGTCGCTGACCACCTGCATGTGCCGCTGCCCCAGCACCACCCGGCGGCCCTCGTGCTCCACCGGCGGCGTGGCCGTCCCGGCCGCCGCCAGGTGCGGCAGCAGCGCCGAGGGGCGGGCCTCCTTCACCTGGAGGACCAGCGGCTCCCCGCGGTGGTCCAGCAGCAGCACCACGTAGGACCGGGTGCCGACGCTGCCGGTGCCCACCACCCGGAACGCGACGTCGTGCACCGCGTACCGGGCGAGCAACGGCAGCCGGTCCTCGGGCAGCGTGGCGGTCCAGCCCTCCAGGGAGAGCGCCACCGCGGCGGCCTCCGCGTCCGGCACCCGCCGCAGCACCGGAAGTGCCTCCACGAAGCGCCGCCCGCCGTCCGGCGCGGCCTCCGTGGACCTGGCGGCGAACCGCCCGCTGGTGTTGGACCGCGCCTTGGCGGCCACCCGCTCC
>NZ_JACADT010000495.1:0-4144 GCF_013421635.1 Streptomyces sp. UH6
CCCGGATCGGCCTGGTCACCTCGGTCGGCCACGACGGCAACGCCGGCGCGCTGGTCGTGCGCGACCGGGCCTGACGACGCCGCCGCGGACGGCGTGCGCCCGACGTACTACGAGAACAGGACGGACCGCATGGTGAAGCAGGAAGAGTGGGACGCCGTCGTCGTCGGCAGCGGCATGGGCGGCCTGGTGTGCGCGGCGTACCTGGCCGTCAGTGGCCGCCGCGTCCTGGTACTGGAACAGCACGACGTGGCGGGCGGCAACAGCCACGTCTTCCGCCGCCGGCGTGCCTACGAGTTCGACGTGGGCGTCCACTACCTGGGCGACTGCGGCCCGGACGGGGTGCTGCCGGCGATCTTCTCCGGCCTGGGCCTCGACGGCCGGGTGACCTACCGGGAGATGGACCGCGGCGGCTTCGACCGGATCGCCCTGCCCGGCCTCACGGTCGACGTGCCGGTGGGGTGGGAAGCGTACACGGGCCGGCTGACCGCGGCCCTGCCCGGGGAGGCGGAGGGGCTGGCCCGGTTCACCGGGATCTGCGCCGCCGTCGCCGGGGAGACCCGGTCGCTGCTGCTGGCCGGGAGCGAGCTGTCGGTGTCCGACCTGATGGCCCGCACGCCGGTCAGCGCGCAGTGGGGGCGGCGCACCCTCGGCGAACTCTTCGACCACTGCGGCCTGTCGCCGCGGGCCCGGACGGTGCTGGCCGCGCAGTCGCCCAACTACGGGATGGGGCCGCGTCAGGCCACCGTCGCCACCCACGCCGCCGTCACCGACCACTACCTGCGGGGCGCCTACTACCCCGAGGGCGGCGGCCAGGTCCTCGCCGCGGCACTCGTCGAGGCGCTGGAGGCGCACGGCGGCCAGCTGCGCACGAAGAGCCGGGTGGAGCGCATCCTCGTGGAGGACGGACGCGCCACCGGCGTCGCGATGAGGGACGGCGACGTCCACCGCGCGCCCCTGGTGGTGTCGAACGCGGACTACTCCCGGACCGTGCTCGACCTGGTGGGAGAGGAGCACTTCGGCCGCCGGGTGGTCTCCCGGACCCGGCAGGCGGAGATGGCGTACCCGCTGGCCACGCTCTACATCGCGCTCGACACCGAGCTGCCCGAACGCCCCAACGCCAACCTGTGGTGGTACCGGGACGCCGACATCGAGGGCTACTACGAACAGCTGGCGAAGGAGAACATCGACCCGGTGCCGTTCCTGTTCGTGTCGTTCGCCTCGCTGAAGGACCCGGAGGCCCGCGCGGTCTGCCCGCCGGGGCACAGCAACTTCCAGGTGATGACGCTCTGCCCGCCCTCCTACGACTACTGGGGGGTGCGCGAGGGGCCGGCGGCCGGCGAGCGCTACCGGCGCAACCAGGGCTACCAGGAACGCAAGGCCGCGCTGACCGAGTCGATGCTCGCCGCCGCGGAGGAGGCCCTCGGCCCGTTCCGCCGGCACATCGTGCACCTGGAGACCGCCACCCCGATCACCCACGAGCGCTACACGCTGGCGACCGGCGGCACGCCCTACGGGCTGGCCCGCTGGGGAGGCACGGGCAGCCGTCCCGACACCCGCACCACCGTCGAGGGCCTGCACGTGGTGGGCACCAACACCCGCTACGGCACCGGCATCACCGGCTCGGCGGTCGGCGGCATGGCCTGCGCCTCGCAGATCCTCGACCGCGGCCTGCTGGCCGAGGTGCACCGGGGCGCGCGGTTCGGCGACGCGGACCTGCTGCCCGACCGCGACGCGGACTGGGACCCGCTGGCGGTCTCCCGCGGCGCCGGCCGCCGCGGCGCCCGCGGTCTGGCCCGCATCGGCTGACCCGGACCCGGCGGACGACAGGAAGGGCCCCGTACCCGGAGGTACGGGGCCCTTCCCGCGTGAGGCCCTGCCACCGGTGAGGAGGACCTCGGTGGCAGGGCCCGTCGGGGGCCGGCTACTTGGGGCGGCCGGTGCCGAGCTGTCCCGCCCAGCCGCCGTCCACGCGCAGCAGTTCGCCGGTGATGTACGAGGAGTCCGGTCCGGCCAGGAAGGACACCGCCCCGGCCACCTGCTCGGGCGTCGCGAACTCGCGCAGCGGGAGCTGGCGCTTGATGCTCCGGCCGCCGTCCTTCTCCAGCAGGCCGCCGATCAGCTCGGTGGCCGTGAAGCCGGCGAGGACCGCGTTGACGCGGACCTCGAAGCGGGCCAGTTCGACGGCGGCCGCCCGGGTGAAGGAGTTGACGGCCCCCTTGGAGGCCGAATAGTTGGACTGGCCGATCCAGCCGCCCTCGCCCATGACCGACGAGATGTTGACGACCGTGCCGTCGCGCTGCGACATGAAGTGCGGGGCGGCGGCCCGGGTGCAGTGGTAGACGCCGCCGACGTTGACCTTCAGCACCTCCCACCAGTCCTCGGGGGACTGGTCCCAGAGGAAGCCGTCGCGTGCCACGCCGGCGTTGTTCACCAGGACGTGCAGCCCGCCGAGGCCGCCTATCGTCTCGTCGACCAGCTGCCGCGCCTCGTCGGCGTCGGCCACGTCGGCCCGCAGGGCGACGGCCCGCCCGCCCCGGGCGGTGATCTCCTCGACGGTGCGCTCGGCCTCGTCCTTGCGGGAGCGGTAGTTGACGGCGACGGCCGCGCCGTCGGCGGCGAGACGGAGCGCGATGGCCCGTCCGATGCCGCGGGAGCCGCCGGTGACCAGGGCTACCCGGCCTTCGAGGGTCATCAATCGTCTCCTTCTGAGAATGAGAGGGGAAAGAGCGAAGAGGAATTGATTTCTCCGAATTCCCCGCGATGCTCCTGGAATACGCCGCACCACCGTAACGGGAATTCCCCGCCGCGGGACGCCCCGGCCCGTGTCACTTCCGCGGATTCCCGTGCCACCTTCGAGGCATTTCCCGGTCCGGTCGATTTCCAGGTGGACTGCCGGCGGGTGGAGGAAATGGTCTGGCTGCTTTTCGCGGTCCGCTGCGAAAGTCGTTCCAGGACGACATCGAAGGGAGGCACAGCGACGATGACCGGGAAAAGGAATGCACCGTCCGTCATCATCGGGTACGGCCGTGCGGGCCGCGATCTGCACCATCGCGCGCTACGGGACATCGCCGGCGCGGACCCGGCGGTGACCGCCGTCGACCCGCGTCCGGCCGAGGTGCCGGGCGGGCAGTGGGTGCCGGACGTCCGCGGCGCCGTGAGGGCCCTGCGGGCCTCCGGGCACCGGGTGTCCGACGCCGTCTTCCACGTGACGGTGCCGCCGGACGCCCACCGGGACTGCCTCGAGCAGTTGCTGTCGGTCGGGGCGCGGCACTTCATCCTGGAGAAGCCGGTCGCCCCCACCGTGCAGGAGGCCGCCCACCTCGTGGACCTGGCCGAGGTCACCCGCGCCGTGGTGCTGCCGATGAGCGTCTGGCCGAACAGCAGGGTCACCGAGGCGGCCGAGGCGCTGGTCGCCTCGGGAGCGATCGGCGCGCCGGTCGCGTACCACATGGAGCAGAGCAAACCGAGGTTCCGCCGCTCACTGCAGGACCGGGGCCACGCCAGCGCCTTCGAGGTGGAGATGCCGCACCAGATGCTGCTCGCCCTCCACCTGGCCGGGCCCGTCGCCGAGGTCACCGCCTCCCGGGGCTGGGACCTGCCGCTGCCGGCCGGCCGGCTCGCCGGGCTGGGCGGGGCGGAGGTCGAGCTGCGCCACCACGACGGCACCACGACCACGCTGTACACCGACCTCTCCTCCCCGGTGCGCCGCCGGCGGCTGCACGTCCACGGCACCGAGGGCACCCTCGTGGCGGACTACCCGGTCTCCGGCGACGACGACTTCGGCCAGGTCCGCATCGTCGGCAGCACCGTCCACCGGGTCGTCCAGGACGCCCCGCTGACCCGCTTCGTCGAACAGGCCTACGCCCACTTCCGCGGCGAGGGCCCCGCACCGCACGGCGACCTCGCCCTGCACCTGCGGTCCATGGAGCTCATCGACGCCGCCCGCGCCACCGCCTTCCGGGACGCCGGCGCCCCAGCCTCGCGGGAAGCAGCATGACCACCGTCCTGATCATCGAGCCCCAGTCCTCCGGCCTCGAACTGGTCGCCAGGGCCCGGGACCTCGGCCACACCGTCGTCGTCCTGGCCTCCACCGACTCCGGCGCCGCCCCCGCCGGGGCCCACCGGGTGGTCACCGCCGACACCG
>NZ_JACADT010000496.1:0-4138 GCF_013421635.1 Streptomyces sp. UH6
GGCTCGACCTCGCCGACGAGGAGCAGGTCCGCCGCGCCTTCGCCGAACTCGCCGACCTGTTCGGCGGGGCCGGCCAGGTGCGCCCCGTCGTCCAGCAGATGGCGCCGCGCGGTGTGGACACCGTGGTGCGCGCCGTGATCGACCCGGCGGCGGGCCCGGTCCTGTCCTTCGGCCTGGCCGGGGCCCCCTCACAACTGCTGGGCGACCTCTCGCACCGGCTGATCCCGGTCGCCGGCCGTGACGCCGCCTCGATGATCCGCTCGGTGCGGACCGCGCCCCTCCTCTTCGGCTGGCGCGGCGCGGCCCCCGTGGACACCGACGCCCTGGAACGGCTCCTGCTGCGGGTGTCCCGGCTGGTCGACGACCATCCCGAGGTGGTCGCCGTCACACTCGAGCCCGTGGTCGTCGCCCCGCGCGGCGTGAGTGTGCTCGGCGCCTCGGTGCGGCTGGCGCCTCCGCCGGCCCGGGACGACCAGGGGCCGCGTACCCTGCCGGAGTACTGACCGAAGCGCTCCGGGCCGTCCGGAGCGGTCCGGGCAGTCGGTGCGCCGCCGTAGGATGGACGTCATGGCCAAGACCAGTACGACGACCCAGGGGCTGCGCGCGGCGATCGAGCGCAGCGGCTACTACCCGGCCCTCGTGGCCGAGGCGGTGGAGTCCGCCGTCGGCGGGGAGCCCGTCCGGTCGTTCCTGGTCCATCAGGAGACCACGTTCGACGCCAACGAGGTCCGCCGCCACGTGACGGTGCTGGTGCTGACCGGCAACCGCTTCATCGTCAGCCACACCGACGAGCAGAACGCCGACAGCACCTCCCCGTCCCCGTACGCGACGACGTCCACGGAGTCGGTGAAGCTCGAGAAGATCTCCTCGGTGGTGGTCAGCCGCGTCGTCTCCGACCCGGAGACGTACACGCCGGGCCGGCTGCCCCGGGAGGTCGTGCTGACCATCGGCTGGGGCGCGGTCTCCCGCATCGACCTGGAGCCCGCCGCCTGCGGCGACCCCAACTGCGACGCCGACCACGGCTACACCGGCAGCAGCACCGCCGACGACCTCAGCCTCCGCGTCAGCGAGGCCGGGGACGGACCGGAGACGGTCGCCCAGGCGCTGGCCTTCGCGCAGGCGCTCTCCGAGGCGATCGCGGACAACGCCCGCTGATGTCCCACTCCGCATGGGACGACTGGGAGCGCGCCAACGCCGCGTCCGCCCCCGGCCATCCGGAGCCGTTGCCGCTGTCCTCCGCCCCGGTCCCCGAGTACGGCAGCGGCTCGCTCGCCGACCTGCTGCCCACCCTGGCCGCCGGGATGGAGGTGCCGGGCGTCACCGCCGCGATACCGGAACTCGCGCCCGCCGACCGGGCCTGCGTCTTCCTGATCGACGGACTGGGCTGGGAGCAGCTGAAGGCGCACCCCGACGAGGCGCCCTTCATGACCTCCCTGCTGGCCTCCTCGCGCGGCGGCACCGGCCGCCCGCTGACGGCCGGCTACCCGGCGACCACGGCCACCTCCCTGGCCTCGGTCGGCACCGGCCTGCCGCCGGGTGCGCACGGCCTGCCCGGCTACACGGTCCGCAACCCGGAGACCGGCGAGCTGATGAACCAGCTCCGCTGGAAGCCCTGGACCTCCCCGGCCCTCTGGCAGCCCCACCCCACGGTCTTCCGGCTGGCCGAGGCGGCCGGCGTGCACGCCGCGCAGGTGTCCTCCCCCATCTTCGAGTCCACCCCGCTCACCGAGATCGCGCTCAGCGGCGGCTCCTTCCACGGCCGTCTCGCCGGCGAGGAGCGGATGGACCTCGCCGCCGCGCAGCTCGCCGCGGCCGACCGCGCGCTGGTCTACACCTACTACTCCGAGGTCGACGGCGCCGGCCACCGGTTCGGCGTCGACTCCGACACCTGGCGCGGCCAGCTCGGCTACGTCGACCGCCTGGTCCAGCGCCTCGCCGAACAGCTCCCGCCGCGCAGCGCCCTCTACGTCACCGCCGACCACGGCATGATCGACGTGCCCTTCGACGAGGAGCACCGCATCGACGTCGACGAGGACTGGGAGCTCAAGGCCGGCGTCGCCCTGCTGGGCGGCGAGGGCCGTGCCCGCCACGCCTACGCGGTGCCGGGCGCCGCGAACGACGTGCTCGCCGTCTGGCGCGAGGTCCTCGGCGAGCAGTTCTGGATCGCCTCGCGGGACGAGGCGATCGAGGCCGGCTGGTTCGGCCCGCACATCGACGACCGGGTGTACGCCCGGCTCGGCGACGTGATCGCGGCCGCCCACGACGACGTCCTGCTGATCGCCTCGCAGCGCGAGCCCAAGGAGTCCCTGATGGTCGGCAACCACGGGTCGATGACCCCCGCCGAGCAGCTGGTCCCCCTCCTGGAGGTCCGCACCTGACGGCCCCGGCCGTCGCCGCGATCCGTCCGCCCCTTCCACCGCACGCTGACCGAAAGGCGTTCGACCTGTCATGCCAGAGCTGGTGTCCTTCTCGGGGACCGTGGCCCGCGGGAAGCCGACCGACCCCCTCGGGCATGCGCCGCGCGCGGGCCGGCCGGGCCGCGGTCCTGTCCGTGCCGACGGGGTTGTCCGTGTGAGTTCGCCGGGGAAGGGCCCGCGTTGCTGATGTCCGAGCTGGTGTTCTTCTCCGGGACGATGGACTGCGGAAAGTCGACGCTGGCCCTCCAGATCGCGCACAACCGTTCCGCCCGTGGGCTGGAGGGGCTGATCTTCACCCGCGACGACCGGGCGGGTGAGGGCAAGCTGTCGTCGCGGCTGGGCCTGGTGACCGACGCGGTGGAGGCGGGTCCCGGGTTCGACCTGTACGGCCACGTGGTGGACCGGCTCCAGCGGGGCGGACGGGTCGACTACGTGATCGCGGACGAGGCGCAGTTCCTCGCCCCGGAGCAGGTGGACCAGCTGGCCCGCGTCGTGGACGACCTCGAGATGGACGTCTACGCCTTCGGCATCACCACCGACTTCCGCACCCGGCTCTTCCCCGGCTCGCAGCGGCTGATCGAACTCGCCGACCGCGTCGAGACGTTGCAGGTCGAGGCGCTGTGCTGGTGCGGGGCGCGGGCCACGCACAACGCGCGCACGGTGGGCGGCGTGATGGTCGTCGAGGGCGAGCAGGTCATGGTCGGCGACGTCGCCAACCAGCCGGACGAGATCGGCTACGAGGTCCTGTGCCGGCGTCACCACCGCAGGCGGATGACCGGCGCCACGGCGCGGGCCGGGTCGCTGTCGCCGGACGTGCTGCAGGTCAGCTCCGCCTGAGCGGCCGGGCGATGCCCGTGGCCGCGGGACATGAGCGCCCGCCGCCGTCGCCCGGACCACAGCCGTCCCGGACAGCAGCGTCCCGGACCGCAGCCGTCCCGGACCGAGGCCCGTCAGCGGGCCGTTCTCTCGTCCCCGCCCGCGACCTTTCCGGTGCTCAGGGCGATGCGGTTCCAGGTGTTGATCGTGAAGATCAGCGAGAGGACCCGGGCCAGTTCCGTCCCGTCGAAGTGGCGGGCCGCCTGCGCGTAGACGTCGTCGGGGACACCGCCGTGGGAGACGAGGGTGACGGCCTCGGTCAGGGCGAGGGCGGCCTGCTCCTTCTCCGTGAAGAAGTTCCGCGCCTCGCGCCACACGCCGATCATGTGCAGCCGGGCCTCGTCCTCGCCGGCCTCGCGGGCGTCGGAGGTGTGCATGTGGAGGCAGTAGGCGCAGCCGTTGAGGAGCGAGGCACGGATCTGGATCAGCTCGACCAGGGCCGGGTCGAGGCCCTCGCGTGCGGCGGCGTCGAAGCCGATGAGGGCCTTGAACGCCCTGGGGGCGGCCTGGGCGAAGTCGATCCGCGGGGCGTGCGCGGGAGCGGTCGGGGCGGCGGTGCGGGGAGCGGTCGAGGTGCTCGTGCTGTTCGTCATGACCACGAATCTAGGGTCGGGAAAGACCTCCGCTAGGGTGCATTCCCGTGCCGGAATCATGGGTCAATTCGTGGGTCGATTCGGCGGAACGCATCGGCAGCGACCTGCACCTGGACCTGTCCGGTCCCGGAAGCCGCCGCGCCGTGCTGATCCGCGCCCTGCGGGACGCGGTGCGCGAGGGGCGCCTCGCCCCGGGCACCCGGCTGCCGCCCTACCGCTCGCTGGCCGCCGACCTGGGCCTCGCCCGCAACA
>NZ_JACADT010000497.1:0-4136 GCF_013421635.1 Streptomyces sp. UH6
CCGGTACCCGTGGGCCCGGCCGCGACGGCCGGTGCGGCGTCAGGCGGAGACCGGCTTCAGCGGGTCGTGTCCCAGGGTCATCAGCCGGTGGCGCCAGTTCGGCTGTCCGGCCGTGGGCTCCATGTCGACGCCGCGTTCGGCGGTGACCGTGTCGACCACCTTCCGCATCACCCGGACGTCGTCGTCGGTCAGGTCGACACGGCGTTTGCCGAGGATCTCCAGGACACGGCGGCCGTTCTCGGTCCCCGCCTGGTCCGGCAGCGCCTCGGTCCGCTCACCGGCGGAGCGGGTCATCAGCCACTCCTGGAGCTCGCGGGAGGTCATGTTGACCACGCGGTGGAACTCGTTCCACAGGTCGTCCAGCTCGGGATCCCGGTGGTCGGCCATGATCATCTTTCCCTTCCGTCCGCGGTGACCACCCCTTCGGGCGCGTTCGGCGCATCGGGTGGCACGCTCCGGGTTGCCCGAGGCCCGCGGGGGAAACGGCGGCGCTCCGGATGCGGGCCGCGGGGCGGCGCACGATGCTGGAGCCATGTCCGAAGAGCCGAGGCCGGTCGTCGTGGAGCCTCCCGGGCCGTCGGGCGGACGGCGGGTACGGGTGGGCGGCAGCGTGCTCGGCACCGCCTACTCGCTGCGCGACGTGACCGCCTTCCTCCAGGAGGCCGGACTCCAGGGATGGGACGAGCTGGACGTCGCGGGCTCCGGTCTGATCGACTGGCGGGGCGGCGGCCCCGACACCTGGGCGGAAACGTGACGCACCGCCGTCATGTCGGACGTGCCGGGTCCGGACACTGCGGGTAGAACTGAGGCCTATGCGACCACCGGGCCGATCAGGCGTTCTGTCGCGGCGCAGTGTCGCCGCGCAGGTCTTCGTGGTGCACGTGGTCATCGTGGTGCTGCTGGTCCTCGCCGCCGTGGCGGCGCTGGTCCTCCAGGGCCGGGCCGCCAGCGAGGAGGAGGCCCGCAACCGGTCCCGGGCCGTCGCCGTCTCGTTCGCCGACGCGCCGGGCACCTGGGAGGCGTTGCGGTCGCCCGATCCGACGGCGGAGCTCCAGCCGCGGGCCGAGCAGGTGCGGCGGACCGTCCCGGTGGACTTCGTGGTGGTGATGAACACCGAGGGGATCCGGTACACCCACCCCCGCCAGGACCGGATCGGCAAGAAGTTCGTCGGGGAGATCGGGCCGGCGCTGCGGGGCGAGCCGGTGGTCGAGGAGATCACCGGCACCATCGGCAGGCTGGTGCAGGCGGTCGTGCCGGTGCGGGACCCGCAGGGCCGGGTGGTGGGCCTGGTGTCGGCGGGCATCACCGTGGAGAACGTCGGCAACACCGCCGACCGCCAGCTGCCGCTGCTGCTGGGGGCCGCGGCAGCCGCGCTCGCCCTGGCCACGGCGGGCACCGCGGTGGCCGGCCGCAGGCTGCTGCGGCAGACCCACGGGCTGGGCCCGCGCGAGATGACACGGATGTACGAACACCATGACGCGGTCCTGCACTCGGTGCGGGAGGGCGTGGTCATCGTCGGCGCGGACGGTGAGCTGCTGCTGGCCAACGACGAGGCGCAGCGGCTGCTGGGGCTGCCGGAGGACACCGGCCGGCGCCGCGTCGGCGAGCTGGGCCTGTACCCGGACATGGCGGAGCTGCTGCTCTCGGGCCGAGTGGCCACCGACGAGGTGCATCCGGTCGGGGACCGCCTGGTGGTGGTCAACCAGCGGCCGACACGGCTTCGCGGCGGGCCGTCGGGGTCGGTGGCGACGCTGCGGGACTCCACGGAGCTGAGGGCGCTGTCGGGTCGCGCCGAGGCCGCGCGGGAGCGGCTGGACCTGCTGTACGCGGCGGGTCTGGGGATCGGGACCAGCCTGGACGTGCGTCACACCGCCGAGGCGCTGGCGAATCTGGTCGTGCCCCGGTTCGCGGACCACGCGACGGTGGACCTGTTCGACGCGGTGCTGGAGGGCGACGAGCCGTCCGTCCGGCCGGACTCCGGGGCGGCGCTGCGCCGGACGGCACTGGCGGGGGTCGACGACGCGCCGCTGTTCCCGCTGGGCGCGCAGGTCCGGCCCGACGGCTCGTCACCGCAGGCGCGGGTGCTGCGCTCGGGCCGGGCGCTGCTGGAGCCACGCCTCGAGCAGACACTGCGGTGGGAGGGCCGCAACCGCGAGCAGTGGGCGCAGTTGCTGGAGCACGGCGTGCACTCGCTGATCGCGGTGCCGGTGCGGGCCGGCGGCCAGGTCCTCGGCGTGGTGGGGTTCTGGCGCGACCGCCGCAAGGAGCCGTTCGACGAGGAGGAACTGGCGGTCGCCGAGGAGCTGGTGACCAGGGCGGCGGTGGCGATCGACAACGCCCGGCGGTTCACCCGCGAGCACGGCATGGCGGTGACGCTGCAGCGGAGCCTGCTGCCGCGCCGGCTGCCGGACCAGGACGCGCTGGAGGTGGCCTACCGGTATCTGCCGGCCCAGGCGGGGGTGGGCGGCGACTGGTTCGACGTGCTGCCGCTGTCCGGGGCGCGGGTGGCGCTGGTGGTGGGCGACGTGGTGGGGCACGGCCTGCACGCGGCGGCGACCATGGGGCGGCTGCGGACGGCGGTGCACACCTTCAGCGCGCTGGACCTGCACCCCGAGGAGCTGCTCGGGCTGCTGGACGAGCTGGTGGCGCGGATCGACCAGGAGGAGAACCCCGGAGGCGGTGCGACGATCACCGGGGCGACCTGCCTGTACGCCGTGTACGACCCGGTGTCGCGGCGCTGTGTGATGTCGCGGGCCGGGCACCTGCCGCCGGCGGTGGTGCGGCCGGACGGGGCGGTGGAGTTCCTCGAGGTCCCGGCCGGCCCGCCGCTGGGCCTGGGCGGCCTCCCGTACGAGACGGCCGAGGTGGAGCTGGAGGAGGGCAGCCGGCTGGTCCTGTACACGGACGGTCTGGTGGAGGAGCGGGACCGGGACATCGACGCGGGGCTGGAACTGCTGCGCGAGTCGCTGGCGCGGGCGGGCGCGTCGCCGGAGGACACCTGCCGGGACGTCCTGGAGGGGGTGGCGCCGCGGCCGACGGACGACATCGCGGTGCTGGTGGCGCGGACCCGGGCGATCAGGGAGGACAGGATCGCCACCTGGGACGTACCACGGGATCCGTCGGCGGTGGGCGAGATCCGGGCGGCGGCGACCAGGCTGCTGACCGAGTGGGGGCTCGAGGAGCAGGCCTTCACCACGGAGCTGATCCTCAGCGAGCTGGTGACGAACGCGCTCCGGCACGGCAGCGGGCCGGTGCGGGTGCGGGTGCTGCGGGAGCGCGAGCTGATCTGCGAGGTGTCCGACGCGGGCAGCACCGCCCCGCGGCTGCGGCAGGCGACCAGCTTCGACGAGGGCGGACGCGGGCTGTTCCTGGTCGCGCAGCTCGCCGAGCGGTGGGGGACGCGGTGGACACCCGAGGGAAAGATCATCTGGGCGGCGCAGCCGCTGCCCTGACGCCCGTTCGGGGCAGCCGCTGCCCAAAACGCCCGTTCGGGCAGGGCTGCCGTGACGCCGGTTCAGGGCAGGATCGAGTCCACGTAGCCGCCGTCCACGCGCAGTGCGCCGCCGGTGGTGGCGGACGCCTGGTCGGAGGCGAGGTAGACGACCATGTTGGCGATCTCCTCGGGCTCGATCAGCCGCTGGAGCAGGGACTGCGGGCGGTGCTCGCGCATGAAGGCGTGCTGGGCCTCGTCCCAGGGGAGTGCGGGATCGACGAGTTCGTACACGAACTTCTCCACTCCCCCGGTGTGGGTGGGGCCGGCGATCACGGAGTTGACGGTGACCCCGGTTCCGGCGGCCTCCTTGGCGAAGCCGCGGCCGACGGCGAGCAGCGCGGTCTTGGTCGTCCCGTAGTGGATCATCTCGGCGGGGACCACGACGGCGGAGTCGCTGGCGATGTACATCACCCTCCCCCAGCCGCGTTCCGTCATGCCGGGCAGCAGGGCGCGGGTGAGACGGACGGCCGCGAGGACGTTGACCTCGAAGTGGCGCCGCCATTCGTCGTCGCTGATCTCCAGCGCGGGCCGGGCGCCGAAGATGCCGAGGTTGTTGACGAGGATGTCGGCGTCCGGCAGTGCGCGGACGGCCCGCTCGGCGCCCTCCTCGGTGGCGACGTCGGCGGCCACGGGCACGAACCGG
>NZ_JACADT010000498.1:0-4130 GCF_013421635.1 Streptomyces sp. UH6
CCGGACCATCCGCCGCGCCTTGTCCCGTCCGGTCACCTCCGGCGCCCCGCTCTGCAGGACGGCGCGGCGGAAGAGGCCACGGGCCCGGGGTGAGGCCAGCAGCGCCCCGACGCTCACGGCGCCGGCGGACTGCCCGGCCACCGTGACGTTGTCCGGGTCGCCCCCGAACCCGGCGACGGCGTCCCGCACCCATTCCAGCGCGGCGATCTGGTCGCGCAGCCCGAGGTTGGCCGGGGCGTCCGGGAAGAGCCCGTACCCCTCCACGCCCAGGCGGTAGTTGACGGAGACCAGGACGACGCCGTCGCGCGCGAAGCCGCGCCCGTCGTACACCGGCACCGCGGAGGAGCCCCGGGTGAGCGCTCCGCCGTGCAGCCAGACCATCACCGGCAGCCGTGCGCCCGGCCCCGGCTCGGGAGTCCAGACGTTGAGGTTCAGGCAGTCGTCGCCCGGGATCGAGGGGTCCGACAGGAACCGTGAGAAGGCGTCCGAGTAGGGCGGTTTGGGCGCGGTCGGCCCGAACTCGACGGCGGGGCGGACCCCCTGCCAGGGTCGCGGGGGCGCCGGCGGCCGGAACCTGTGGGGCCCGAACGGCGGCGCGGCGTAGGGGATTCCGCGGAAGACCGCGATCCGGTCCTCCCACCGTCCTGCGACCCTCCCGTACGGCGTCACGGCCACCGGTGCCGAGGACGGCCCGCTCCCCTGCGTCATGCGCGTCCCGCCCTTCCGGCTTCCCGCCTCCGGCCCGTGGCCGACCGACCACCGCACGGTACAACGACGAGGCCGCGGCTTCGCCGGACATGTCGCGGCGGTCGCGGGAGGGCGGTGACGGGTCCGGGGGCGGGCCGTGCGATGCTGCGCGCCATGAACTCCGTGCGGATCACGCGGGCCGTCCTGGCGATCACGACGGCGGTGGCCGGATGCCTCTCCCTGGGAGCCTGCGCGAGCGGGACGGACGGGACGGGAGCGGGGGCCGCCCGCGGGAGCACCGCCGCCGGCGTGACCACGGTCCCCGAGGACGAGCGGCGCCCCCTGGGCGGGATCCGGGGCGAGACCCTCGACGGACAGCAGCTGGACGTCGCCGACCACCGGGGCGAGGTCGTCGTGCTCAACGTCTGGGCCTCGTGGTGCTCGCCCTGCCGTGCCGAGGCGCCCCATCTGGTCGACACGGCCGAGGAGACGAGGAGCGAGGGCGTGCGCTTCCTGGGCATCGCGACCCGCGACACCAGGAGCCTCGCCCTCGCCTTCGAGGAGAAGTACGGCGTCACCTACCCGAGCCTGTACGACCCCACCGGCCGGCTCATCCTCTCCGGCTTCCCGAAGGGGACCCTGCATCCGCAGGCGGTGCCTTCCACGGTGGTCGTCGACCGGAAGGGCCGGATCGCCGCGCGCGCCCTGGGGGCGCTGTCGCGGAAGGACCTGCGCGAGATGATCGACCCGCTGCTCGCGGAGGGCCCGCGGGCCTGACGGGGTGCTACCGGGCCATCGCCTTCTCGATGTCCTCCAGCACCGACACCGCGGCCAGCGCGCCACCGAGGCTGGTCCACTTGGAGCCGTCGATCTCGGTGACCGAGCCCGACTTCACGGCGCCCAGCTGGGCGAAGGCCGGCTTGGAGCGGAGCTCGTCGAGGAGGGTTCCGTCGGCCGGGGTGAGGGTGCCGATGAAGAGCCAGTCGCCGTCGATCTCGGCCAGGTTCTCGTCGCTGAGGGGGGTGGAGTGGCCCTCGCCCCTCTCCTGCTGGATGCCCGGGCGCCGGAAACCGAGGTCGTTCAGCACGTCGGAGATGAAGACGCCCTGCTGCATCACCGCGGTGCCCTTGGGCGAGTAGCGGGCGACGGAGACCTCGGCGCCCGCCTTGTCGCCGAGCTCGTCCTTGAGCGCCCCGGCCTTGGCGTCGTAGTCGGCGAGGAAGGCCTTGGCCTCGTTCTCCTTGGCGAGCACCTGCCCGGTGATCTCGAGGGCCTTCTTCCAGTCCTTGGTGTCGTCGATGGTGACGACGGTGGGGGCGATCGCCCGGAGCTGCTCGAGGACCTGCTCGTCGGCGAGCTGGCCGGCCAGGATGACGTCCGGCGCGGCCTCGACGACCTTCTCGATGTCCGGGCCGGTGACGGCGCCGACGACCGGGATGCCGGCGGCCTGTTCGGTCAGGTAGGCGGGCGCGCCCTGCTGGCCGCGGCCGGCGGTGAGCCCGACCGGCTTGATACCGAGGGCCAGCGAGGCGTCCAGGTCCATCTCGCTGAGCACGACGACACGCTCGGGCGCCTCGGGCACCTCGACCTTCTCGCCGGTGGCGTCGGTGACGCTCACCTCGGCGGTCCTGTCGCCGCCCTCCGCCGCGCCGTCCTCGGCGCCCCCGCCGCAGGCGGTCAGCGTGAGCGCGCCCGTGACGGCGGCGGCCACGGCCGCCACCCGGACTCGGGACATTCGGGCATTCATACGCATGATCGGGCACTCCGGAAATACATCGAACAGCGGGCGGGACAAAGGCGGATGCGACACATCGGCCCGGCGTTACATAGGTTAGGCTAACCTAATGTTGATTGCGCAAGAAGGGGTGGCCGGGACGGGCGACCCACCCCGGCCGGCGGGCCGACTGCACCGGCCCACGCTCTGGACGGCCCTCGGTCTCCTGGCCGTTCTCCTGGTCTGTGCCCTGCTGTCCCTGCTCGTCGGCACCGGGAACAGCCCCGTCGCCCGCGCCTGGGACTTCCTCGCGGGCGACCCGACGGCACGCGCCGACGCCCAGCTCCGGCTCGCCGTGGTCGACGTCCGGCTCCCCCGTACCGTCGCCGCCGTTCTGGTCGGCGCCTCGCTGGGTGTGGCCGGCTGCCTGCTCCAGGCGGCCACCCGCAACCCGCTCGCCGAGACCGGGCTGCTCGGCGTCAACTCCGGTGCCGCGCTGGGCGTCGTGGTCGGACTGACCTATCTGGGCGTCGAGTCCTCCTACGGCGTGCTGGTGTGCGCGCTGCTCGGCGGCATGGCCGCCAGCGCGGTCGTCCTGCTGCTGGCCGCCTCCGGGCGCGCGGCGGGATCGCCCCTGAAGCTGGTGCTGGCCGGTTCCGCCCTCGGCGCCACCTTCCACGGCATGACCTCCTACGTCCTGCTGGGGACGCAGTCGACGTTCGACGTCTACCGCTACTGGACGATCGGCTCCCTGGCGGGCGTGGAGACCTCCGACACCTACCCGCTGCTCCCGCTGATCGCGCTCGGCCTGCTGATCGCCTACGGCAGCTCCCGCCCGCTGGCCGCCCTCGCCCTCGGCGACGACAGCGCCCGGGCGCTCGGTCACCATCCCGGCCGGGTGCGGCTGGTGGTCGCGGTCTCCGTCACCCTGCTGGCCGGCTGCGCGGTGGCCCTCGCCGGACCGATCGCCTTCCTCGGCCTGCTCGCCCCCTACGTCGCACGGGCCGTCACCGGTCCGCGGGTCGCGGGGCAGGTGACGCTCTCGGCCCTGACCGGCGCGTGCGTGATGATCGTGGCGGACATCCTCGCCCGGGTCGTCATCCGCCCCTGGGAGACGCCGGTCAGCGTGCTGCTCGCCTTCATCGGCGGGCCGCTGCTCGTCTGGATCGCCCGTTCCCGGCGGTTCTCCACGGCGGGAGGCGCGGCATGACGCCCCATGGGACGACGCACACTGCGACGCACGGGACGGCGCACGGGGTGAAGACGCCCGACCCGACCGGAGAAACGTTTCCCGGGGCAGAACCCGGGGCGGAACCCAGGGCGGAACCCGGGGCGGAACCCGGGGCGCCCGACGTGACGCCCCCGGACAGCGCGGTGATCCGGGCCGGCCGGTTCTCCTGGCTGTTCCCGCGCCGCACCGCCGTCGTCGTCGCCGGCCTGGCGCTGCTCGGCGCGGTCGTGGTCGCGCTGGCCTCGTTCGCCAGCTCCACCGGCATGAGCCTCTCCCGGACCGTCGAGGGCCTGCTGGGCACCGGCGACGCCGCGACCGTGATGCTGGTCCAGGATTTCCGGCTGCCGCGCATCATGGTGGCCCTGCTGGTCGGCGCCGCGCTGGGCGTGGCCGGCTGCCTGCTGCAGACCCTGGCCGGCAACCGGCTCGCCACCCCGGACGTGATCGGCGTGAACGAGGGCGCCACCGCCGTGGTGGTGGCCTCCGTCGTCGGCTCCG
>NZ_JACADT010000499.1:0-4130 GCF_013421635.1 Streptomyces sp. UH6
GTAGCGCCTGGACCGCTCCCGCCACCCCTCCGCGTCGATCCGGCAGCCCTCCCTCCGTCGCCCGCCGCCGGTGACGCCCGGCGGGCCTCGCCGTCGGGGATGCCCGCCGGGCGTCACAGCCGGGGACGCCCGGGGTCCGGCGAGGCGCCGGCCCACGACAGGCGCGGGGGCGAACGCGACGGCACCCGGCGCCGCGTGACGCGGTACCGGGTGCCTCGGTGGTGCGGGGCCGACCCTGCCGGATCAGGCCAGCAGACCCTCGATCACGCCTTCGTGCGCGTCGCGGAGTTCCGCGAGCGGCAGCGTGAACTCGCCCTGGAGCTCGACGGCGTCACCGTCGACCACGCCGATGCGCGTGGCCGGCAGCCCCCGCGCCCCGCACATGTCGGTGAAGCGCAGCTCCTCCGAACGCGGCACGGACACGACGGCCCGGCCCGCGGACTCGGAGAACAGGAAGGTGAACGCGTCCAGCCCGTCCGGGACGACCAGCCGCGCGCCGACCCCGCCCTCGAGGGAGGACTCGACCACGGCCTGGATCAGACCGCCGTCGGACAGGTCGTGTGCGGCGTCGATCATCCCGTCCCGCGAGGCGGAGATCAGGATCTCGCCGAGCAGCCGCTCCCGCTCCAGGTCCACCTTGGGCGGCAGGCCGCCGAGGTGGTCGTGGACGACCTGGGACCAGGCCGAGCCGCCGAACTCCTGCTCCGTGTCGCCGAGCAGATAGATCAGCTGACCCTCCTCGCGGAAGGCGACCGGGGTGCGGCGGGCCACGTCGTCGATCACGCCGAGCACGGCGACGACCGGCGTCGGGTGGATCGCGGCGGTGCCCGTCTGGTTGTAGAGCGAGACGTTGCCGCCGGTGACCGGCGTGCCCAGCTGGAGGCAGCCGTCCGCCAGGCCGCGCACGGCCTCCACGAACTGCCACATCACCGCCGGGTCCTCGGGCGAACCGAAGTTGAGGCAGTCCGAGACGGCCAGCGGCTTGGCGCCGGTGGCGGCCACGTTGCGGTAGGCCTCGGCCAGCGCGAGCTGGGCACCCGTGTACGGGTCGAGCTTCGCGTAGCGGCCGTTGCCGTCCGTGGCGATGGCGACGCCGAGGCCGGTCTCCTCGTCGACCCGGATCATGCCGGAGTCGCCCTCGGTGCGGGCGAGGACCGTGTTGCCCTGCACGAGGTGGTCGTACTGCGAGGTGATCCAGGACTTGGAGGCCTGGTTCGGGGACCCGACCAGCTTCAGGACCTGGGCCCGCAGCTCGTCGGCGTTCTCCGGGCGGGGCAGCTTGGCCGCGTCGTCGGCCTGCAGCGCGTCCTGCCAGTCGGGGCGCGCGTACGGGCGGTCGTAGACGGGGCCCTCGTGGGCCACGGTCCGCGGGTCGACGTCGACGATCTTGCCGCCGTGCCAGTAGATCTCCAGGCGGTCGCCGTCGGTCACCTCACCGATGACGGTGGCGATGACGTCCCACTTCTCGCAGATCTCCAGGAAGCGGTCGACCTTCGACGGCTCGACCACGGCGCACATGCGCTCCTGCGACTCGCTCATGAGGATCTCCTCGGGCGAGAGCGTGGAGTCGCGCAGCGGCACGTCGTCGAGCTCGACGCGCATGCCGCCGGAGCCGTTGGAGGCCAGCTCGGAGGTGGCGCAGGACAGACCGGCCGCGCCGAGGTCCTGGATGCCGACGACGAGCTTCTCCTGGAACGCCTCCAGGGTGCACTCGATGAGGAGCTTCTCCTGGAACGGGTCGCCGACCTGCACCGCGGGGCGCTTCGACGGCTTGGCGTCGTCGAAGGTCTCGGAGGCGAGGATCGACGCGCCGCCGATGCCGTCGCCGCCGGTGCGGGCGCCGTAGAGGATGACCTTGTTGCCGGCGCCGGACGCCTTGGCCAGGTGGATGTCCTCGTGGCGCATCACGCCGATGGCACCGGCGTTGACCAGCGGGTTGCCCTGGTAGCAGGCGTCGAAGACGACCTCGCCGCCGATGTTGGGCAGGCCCAGGCAGTTGCCGTAGCCGCTGATGCCCGCGACCACGCCGGGCAGCACGCGCCGGGTGTCGGGGTGGTCGGCCGCGCCGAAGCGCAGCGGGTCGACCACGGCGACCGGGCGGGCGCCCATCGCGATGATGTCGCGCACGATGCCGCCGACGCCGGTCGCGGCGCCCTGGTAGGGCTCCACGTACGACGGATGGTTGTGCGACTCCACCTTGAAGGTGACCGCGTAGCCCTGGCCGACGTCGACGACGCCGGCGTTCTCGCCGATGCCGACCAGCATCGCCTCGGACTGCGGGGCCTTCTCGCCGAACTGGCGCAGGTGGACCTTGGAGGACTTGTAGGAGCAGTGCTCGGACCACATCACCGAGTACATGGCGAGCTCGGCGCCGGTCGGGCGGCGGCCGAGGATCTCGCGGATCCGCTCGTACTCGTCCTTGCTCAGGCCGAGCTCGGCCCAGGGCTGCTCCACGTCGGGGGTCCCGGCCGCGTGCTCGACCGTGTCCAGAGGGGTGCGGCTCATGCGCTGACCAGCTTCTTGATGATCGAGGTGAAGAACGGCAGACCGTCGGTGCCGCCACCGGTGAGGGACTCGACGGCGTGCTCCGGGTGCGGCATCAGACCGACGACGTTGCCCGCCTCGTTGGTGATGCCGGCGATGTTCCGCAGCGAGCCGTTGGGGTTGCCGTAGCCGTCCGCCTCGGGGCCGTCGGTCAGGTAGCGGAACGCGACCCGGCCCTCGGCCTCCAGCTTGTCGAGCGTGTACTCGTCCGCGGTGTAGCGGCCGTCGGCGTTCTTCAGCGGGATCAGGATCTCCTGGCCCGCCTCGTAGTCCGAGGTCCAGGCGGTGCCGGCGTTCTCCACCCGCAGCTTCTGCTCACGGCAGATGAAGTGCAGGTGGTTGTTGCGCAACATGGCGCCGGGGAGCAGGTGCGTCTCGGCGAGGATCTGGAATCCGTTGCAGATGCCGAGGACCGGGAGGCCGGCCTTCGCCTGGTCGATGAGCGTCTCCATCACCGGCGAGAAGCGGGAGATGGCACCGGCCCGCAGGTAGTCGCCGTAGGAGAAGCCGCCGGGCAGGACGACCGCGTCGACCTGCTTGAGGTCCTTGTCCTTGTGCCAGAGGGCGACCGGCTCGGCCCCCGCGATCCGGATCGCGCGCTGCGCGTCACGGTCGTCGAGGCTTCCCGGAAAAGTGACGACGCCGATACGGGTGGTCACTTCGCGGCCTCCGCGACTTCCTCCACCTTGACGGTGAAGTCCTCGATCACGGTGTTGGCGAGGAAGGTCTCGGCGAGCTCGTGGATACGGGCGAGCGCCGCATCGTCGACGGGACCGTCGACCTCGAGCTCGAAACGCTTTCCCTGACGGACGTCGGAGATGCCCTCGAAACCGAGGCGCGGCAGCGCGCGCTGGACCGCCTGGCCCTGGGGGTCGAGGATCTCCGGCTTGAGCATGACGTCGACTACGACGCGTGCCACTGGCACTCCCGATGTGTGGTGCTGAGCAGGTTCCTTCAGACTACCCGGACAGAATTTCTACGCGGGTAGATTAGGAGGAAAGCACGTGTCGTGGATCACCTGCTTCTTGATCGCTCCAGGATTGTCGCGGATGATCACCGAACCGCCGGAAAAACTCCGGGGGGAATCTCCTGGATATCGGGCCCGAGTGCGTGAAATGATTTACCCGCACTTCCCATTTCGACGAACAGCACTGTACAAAGGAATTACCGGCCGTTGACGCCTCGGCCGGTACCGACCGGACAGCCCGGTGATCGCGCCGCTTTCCCGGACGACGTTCGAGCACGTCACGCCGTTTCCGCGGCGCCCGGGAAACCGACGGGATCCCGCAGGAAAGGACCGAATCTCGTGGCTCAGCGTGTCGTGGTCACCCTCTCCGACGACATCGACGGCTCGGAGGCGGCGGAAACGGTCGCTTTCGGCCTCGACGGCCGGACGTACGAGATCGACCTGAACGAAACGAATGCCGGGAAACTGCGCGCCGCGCTCGCCCCGTACGTGGAAGCAGGCCGCAAGCGGGCCCGGTCCGGAAAGGTCTACCGGCAGACCGAGGTCGCGCCCGACCCGGCGGCCGTGCGGGCGTGGGCCCAGGCGCACGCCATGGAGGTGCCGGCCCGCGGCCGGATCC
>NZ_JACADT010000005.1:0-37923 GCF_013421635.1 Streptomyces sp. UH6
CAGCACCGCGGCCCGGTGTTCGTGCCGTCCACGCCGCACCACGGAGGTGTGCGCCAGGTCGTAGTACTCCTCCGGCGGGCATCGCCGCAGACGCGTGGCCATCCGCCGCGCCGCCTCGACCGCTCCCTGCGGGGTCCGCGCGGACACCAGCACGGGTAGCCGCGTGCCTGCCACGGCCTCCACGGCGGGAGCCGTGGCACCCGCGTCGCCCACGGGAGCAGGGGAGGGGACGGGGGGCTGTGCCGGCGGCCCGGCGAGGGCGACGTGCGCGTTGGCGCCCCCGAAGCCGAACGAGTTGACGCCGACCACCACCCGCCCGCCGGACGGCACCCGCAGCGGTGTGCTCTCCACGGCCGGGGCCAGGCGCAGGCCGTCGAAGTCGATGGCCGGGTTGAGGGGCAGGGCGTTCACGCTCCGCGGGACGCGCCGGTGCCGCAGCACCAGGAGGGCCTTGAGCAGGCCCGCCATTCCCGAGGCCGGTTCCAGGTGGCCCAACTGGCCCTTCACCGAACCCACCGGCAGCGGGGCGGATTCCGCCCGCGCGGCGCCCAGGGCCCGGCCGACCGCCCGGCACTCGACGGGATCGCCCACGGGCGTGCCCGTCCCGTGCATCTCCACGTAGGCGACCTCGCCGGGGTCCACCCCGGCGGCCGCGTAGACCTCGCGCAGAAGCGCCTCCTGCGCGTCTGCGCTGGGCTGGGCCAGCGTCGGCGTGCGTCCGTCGGAGTTGACGCCGCTGCCGAGAATCACACCCAGGACCCGGTCGCCGTCCTCCAGCGCCCGCGCCAAGGGCTTGAGGACCACCAGAGCGCCGCCCTCGGAACGGACGTATCCGTCGGCGTCCGCGGAGAACGGACGGCACCGTCCGGTCGGCGACAGCATCGACGCCCGGGAGAACCCCACGAACTCCACCGGGCTCAGCAGCAGGTGCGCGCCGGCCGCCAGCGCCATGCCGGAGCGGCCGTGACGCAGCGCCTCGCAGGCGTGGTGCAGGGCCACGAGTGAGGAGGAGCACGCCGTGTCGACGGCGAGGCTGGGGCCGTGCAGGCCCAGGAAGTGCGACACGCGGTTGGCGGTGTTGCCCATGGCTCCGCCGGTCATCGTGTGGGCGTCGACGCTCGCGGGGTCGAGCCCCTGGAGCAGCGAGAACGCCTGGCTGCTCGCGCCGACGTACACGGCGGTGTCCGAGCCGGCGAGCCGGTCGGCGGTGTAACCGGCGTCGTCGGCGGCCTCCACGGCCATCTCCAGCAGCATGCGCTGGAGCGGGTCGAGGCGTGCGGCCTCGCGGGGCGAGATGCCGAAGAACTCCGCGTCGAAGCCTTGCACGTCCCGCAGGAAACCGCCCTTCGCGATGTACGTCTTGCCGGGGCGCCGCGGCTCCGGGTCCAGCCAGCGGCTCGCATCGAAGCGGTCGGGCGGCACGTCACCGATGAGCTCCCGTCCTTCCGTGAGGGCGGACCACAGCGCGTCCAGCGTGTCGATACCGCCGGGCAGCCGGCAGGCGGCGCCCACGACGGCGACGGCGTCTTCTGGGTGGTACTGAGCGGAATTCGGCGGCACGGAGGTCTCCTTGGCGATGCGCTGGGGGTGCTGGGCGTGAGGCCGCGAAAGCCTGAACGGCTACCCTGAGTTACCACGGGTTGGGTGAGTGGGGCCTCAAAACCCGCCAACAGGTGGATAAACGGCATCGCTGTCCCTCGAATGCGGTACCGGACGGCAACAGTGCGTCATGGTTGCGGCAACCCCGGCCGGACGGGACGAGGTCCGGCGGAAGCGCAAACGGTACGGACGGAAGGAACCCCGGTGGAGAGAGCGGACAGGGCCGACGGGCGGCCATACGTCCTCGAGGTCGCGGGAAGGGCGCCCACGCTGGATCCGACGGCCTTCGTCGCCCCCACGGCCGTTCTGGCCGGGGCGGTACGCCTCGCGGCCGCGGTGAGCGTCTGGCACCACGCCGTCCTGCGCGCCGACCTCGACACCGTCGACGTCGGTGAGGGGTCCAACATCCAGGACGGTGCGGTCCTGCACGCGGACCCGGGCTTCCCCGTGCGGATCGGCGAGCGCGTCACCATCGGGCACAACGCCACCGTGCACGGCTGCCATGTGGAGGACGACGTCCTGGTCGGCATGGGTGCCATCGTGCTCGACGGCGCCCGGATCGGGCCCTGGTGCATCCTCGCGGCCGGCACCGTCGTCCCCCAGCACCGGCACATCCCCGCCAGGTCGGTGGTGGCCGGCCCCGCCGCCACCATCGTGCGGTCCGCCACCGACGAGGACCTGGACGCGATCACTACGGCGGCGCAGGTGTACAGGGGGCTGGCGGACCTGCACGGGGGGAACGTGGCGGGCGTGGCCCGCTGAGCCCGGTCGGCCTTGTCCGGCCGTCGGCCGGACCCGCTTCCGCCGGACGCCCGGTGTCACCCAACGTCACGAAGCGCCACCGGCGGAGGTGCGCCGTCCCGCGCCCCACCACGCTCACGCAGCCCTCGCGCGGGTTCCCCGGGGACGCGAGGGGGGCGCGCCGGACAGGTCGCCGTTGCGCAAGATCGAGCAAACCAGGACGCCGAACGGCCGGTTAGCCTTGGACGCGTCCATATACCGCAACAAAACGTCCGGACAAGGACACATGCCTCGGGAGGTGGCGCATGCGACCGGCCGACCATGCCGGGACGATCGAGTTCATCGAACGCTCGCTGCACGCCGACCTGTGCCTTGATCGCATCGCGTCCCATGCGGGTTTCTCGCCGTACCACCTCCATCGCGCCTTCCGTCGGACCTTCGGGTTGACCCTGCACGCCTATGTGCGGCGCAGGCGTCTCACCGAGGCCGCGCGAGCGTTGGCGCACACGTCCGAACCCGTCATCGACATCGCCCTGCGCCACGGATTCGGCGGTCAGCAGTCCTTCACCCACGCCTTCTCGGCACACTACGGCCTACCTCCCGCGGCCTGGCGCCGGGCGCAGCGGTTCTTCCCGCTGCTCGTTCCGTACCGGTTCGGTGAAGCCGCGTGGGAGTTCAACCGAAGCGCCGGGGACCTGGAGACATCCGACCGGGCGGGCGCCGACCTGCTTCTGTCCTTGTCACTGGCAGCGGCCGACATGCTGCCGACGATCGACCCCGACCGGCACACCGCTGCCATGCGCCGGCAGCTTCCCGACCGGCACGTCATGGTCGCCCACCACCAGGGGGAGGACGCGGCGGCGCTGGTCGTCGATCCGGCGACCGGCCACATCGACTACCTCGCCGTTCACCCGTTGGCCCGCGCGTCGACGGTGCTGCCCGCACTGGTGGAGGCGGCCGCCCGGGACCACCCGCGGCTCTCCGTCACCACCTTTCGGGAGGGCGACAGGGCCGACCTCGGACACCGGCGAGCACTGCTCGGCCTCGGATTCCGCCCGGCGCAGCTGCGCGTGGAATTCGGCTACCCCACCCAACTACTCGAACTCGTACCGCCTGGAGCACCTCAGTGATACCTGCGTCGTCGGATGTCCACCGGACGGAAGCCGACCACCTCGCCACCGTCCTTCACCGCTTGGAATCCAAGATCGATGCGGTGACCGAGGCTCTCAGGACCCACGACGGCAACTACCGCGACGTCAAGACGTACATGGCCGAGAACCGGGGGGAGATCGATCCGACCGAGATGTATCAGAACGAGCTCCTCCTGCGGGACATCGACGCCGAGGGCGGTCACGCCATGCGTGTGCGGGAGCGGCTGGAGGCCATGCGTGACACTCCCTACTTCGCCCGCCTCGACTTCACTCCGGACGCGACACGCGCACGCGAGATCCACTACATCGGGCGCCACACACTCCACGACGAGGAGGGCACGGCGGTGGTGGACTGGCGGTCGCCGCTGGGCGGTGTCTACTACGAGGCCGGGGTCGGCAGAGCAGGCTACGAAGCGCCCGCCGCAAGGATCCACGGCCTGGTGGAGGGCAAGCGCCAGATCAAGATCGAGGAAGGGCGGCTGCGCTTCGCCGTCGACACGGCAGACGCGGTACACGACGAGGTCTTGCTGGAGGAGATCGGGCGAACGACCGATGCCCGCATGCGTTCCATCATCGCCACCATCCAGAGCGAGCAGAACGCGATCATCCGCAACGAGACCGACACCACCCTCGTCGTCCAGGGAGTCGCCGGATCCGGGAAGACCTCCGTCGCGCTGCACCGCATCGCCTACCTGCTCTACCGTCGCCGTGGCCGCCTGCAGGCGGGCAACGTGGCCATCCTCTCGCCCAACGGTCTGTTCGCCGCGTACGTGTCCGAAGTGCTGCCGGAGCTGGGAGAGGAACCGGTTGCCGCACTCGAGCTCACCGGCATCGCCCACGCCCGGCTCAAGCGGCACCGTCTGAGCTTCACGGCCCCGGTCGACCCCGTCGAACCCGGCGACGACGAAGTGCGGGAACGGGCCGTGGCCAAGTCCTCACTGTCCTTCCAGCAGTGGCTGGAGAGGGCAGTGGACGAGGAGCTCGCACGCTGTTTCCAGCCCCGTGGCCTGCGCCTCAAGGGGTGCGAGCTGGACGCCGACGAACTGCGCGCGCTCTACGGCCGTATGCATCCACTTCCGGTGCGGCGACGCCTTCGCGCCATGGCCGAGTTCCTCTGCGCACGGGACCGCGACGAGCGGCCCTTCGCCACGACCCGTCCGCGCCCCGGTGAGGTGGCGAAGGAACTCACCTCCATGCTCACCGTCAAGAGCGCGTCGGCGCTCCACCGTGAGCTGTATCACCGTGCCGATGCCCCGGCGACGTTGCGGACACCGACGGCCGGAACGCTGGAGTGGGCCGACGTCTACCCGTTCCTGTTCGTCTCGGGCAGGTTCGACGGCATCGTCGCCGACGAGCGCGTCGAGCATCTGGTGATCGACGAGATGCAGGACTACTCACCGACCCAGTACGCGGTGCTGCGACAGATCTTCCGATGCGACATGACCGTACTGGGAGATGTCGGCCAGGTCCTCGGAAACACCGAGAACTACACCCTGGACGACCTGGCGGGAGTGTTCCACGGCGCGCGAGTGAGGGAACTGCGGCGCAGCTACCGTTCAACGGCCGAGATCATGCGGTACGCCGCCAGGATCCAGGGGCGGCGGATCACGACGATCGACCGCCACGGTGACGAGCCGACGGTGCTCGGCTTCGCAACGCGCGACGCGGAGACCGGGTGGATCGCCCAGGCCGTCCAGCGTTTCCGCGACGCAGGGCGCGGCCGTCTCGCGATCATCACCAGGACGCGCGTGCGGGCGCAGGACCTGCGGCGGCACCTCTCGGAGAAGCTGGACGGCATCGGCCTGGCCGCGGCAGGCTCCGACAGCGCCCTCACGCACGACGTCACGGTCGTTCCGGTGGCACTCGCCAAGGGATTGGAGTTCGACGAGGTGATCGTCGCGCTCGCCTCCGCGGAGGAATACCACCGCCCCGCCGACCGCTCGCTGCTGTACATCGCCTGTACCCGTGCGCTGCACAGGCTCACCCTGACCCACACCGGCCGGCCGAGCCCGCATCTGCCTGTATGAACGGTCGTCCGAGCACGTCGTTCCTGCCGCCGAAGCATCCGCGGCCGCCGGTCGCCGTGCCCGGCGTCGCCCGCACGGAGGGGCAGGCCGCGCCATGCCTCGGGCGAGGACGGCAGGAGCGTGTGCACCTTGAGGTCCAGCACGCCGGACAACGGTCCTGCGCGGGGCACGTCATCTGATCGGGTGTCCCGTTTGATCGAGTGTCCCGTTCACGACCTGACGAGGCGGTCACCCCCGAGAGGCACCTCGTGCAGCATCAGGCGACTGTGCAGTCGCTGAACGCCCAGATCCGCCTTCAAGTGATCGATGACGGTCTCGAACTCCCGCGAATCGCAGCAGGCCATGCGTAGTTGATAGTCGTACTCACCCGTCAGCCGCATGGCCGCAACGATCTGGGGCACCTCCTGGAGCCCCGCCTCGAAGGCCTCCCGGTCCACACCGTCCCTCAGGCGGATGTCACTGATCATCTCCATGTTCCTGCCCAGGGCGCGGAGGCCGAGTCTCGCCTGGAAGCCGCAGATCACTCCGGAGGCCTGCAGACGGCGCACCCGGTCGGCGACGCTGTTCGAGGAGAGTCGCACCTGGCGCCCCAGCTCCTGGTAGGTCATGCGCCCGTCCGTGAGAAGGGCGGCGACGATCTCCTGGTCGACACGATCCATGGTGCACCTCGAATTTCTCGGCTATTCGCTGATCCAGCCGAGAATATCTCGGCGTGGACCCCGTTACAGCCACTCTTTCCGAAGCAATCTCGGCCTCTTCCGTGAAACCATCACAGACATGGAAGTCGTCCTCGCCCGCACCGCTCTGGCACCCCTGCTCGTCCTGGGCGTCTCGTTGGCCGCGCGCCGATCGGGGCCTGCCACGGGCGGTCGGCTCATGGGCGCTCCTACGAGCACCGGTCCGTTCCTGTTGCTCGTGTGCCTGGAGAGCGGTACCGCCTCCGCCTCCCGCGCCGCTCACGGGTGCGTGACGGGGCAGTTGGTCGTGGTCTGCTTCTGCCTCGCCTACGGGCGGCTCGCCCACCGTTTCCGCCCTGCCGGCACGCTGCTCGGCGCCCTCGGCGTCGCGGCGGTCGGTGCGACCGTGGGCACCCTGAGCGGGAACGTGTGGCTGACCGCGCTCTTCTCCGCGACCGTCACTGTCGCGGGGTTGCTCACCTGGCCGCCTGCCACCGTGAGGGCAAGGGCGTTGCCCGATCCTTCGTGGGAGATCCTGGTGCGCATGATGCTGGCGGCGCTCACCGTCCTCTGCGCCGCCGGCGTCGCTCGGGCCGCCGGGCCGTTCCTGGGCGGTGTGCTGTCCTCACTGCCCGTGCTGCTGATGGTGATGACGCCCTCGGCCCACCGCACCGGCGGCGCCACTGCGGCCGCCGCGGTGAGCCACGCGGCGATGACCTCGGCCGGAGGCACCCTGGCCTTCCTTCTCACCGTGGCGGCCGCCCTGGTTCCCTGCGGGACCGCGCCCGCCATGCTCCTGGGGCTTGCCGCCATGACGCTGGTCGACCAGCTGATCCGCCGCAGCCTCCGCGGTTGGCCGGAACGCTCACACACCTGACCTCCGCCAACCGCCCCGGCGGAGCGGAACACCACCCTTTCGGAACACCACCCTTTTCCGGAACACCACCCCTTCCGGACCGCCGCCGGCACGGTCGCCGGCGGCCCTCTGACGAGTAGTGCGGCCCGGGCGGAGGCAGTCGTCCGGCACGGCCTCGGAGAGGCGCGGGCGGTTCAGGGCTGCTCGGCACGTCCGGTCCTCGGCTCCGGCTCGTCGTCCCGGCCGCTGTGCTGGTGCAGCACGCGCAACGCGTCCGCGGAGGTCGCGTCGTTGGGCGTGTAGATCTCGACGCGGTGATCGGGGCTGTCGGGCTGGAGCCACACCTGGTAGTCCACGCTCACCGCGCCGACGGTGGGGTGCTGCAGGTGCATCGTCCCCGTCGTGCAGTCGGAGACGTCACCCGTCGCCCACATCGCACCGAAGTCCGGGCTGTGCATGGTGAGTTCGCCGATCAGCCCGGCGAGCCGGGCGTCCGTGGGGTAGCGGCCCGCGGTGAGGCGCAGATAGGCGACGTGGACCTTGGCGAGATCCGGCCAGTTGCGGTACATGTCGCGGGTGTGCGGGTCCAGGAAGAACATCCTCGGGACCGACGGACGCCCCTGCGGAGTTCGTGGCGCCTCGAAGGGGACGTGCTCGGCGACCAGCGCGTGCCCGGTGCGGTTCCACGCGAGAACGTCGCCGCGCCTGCCGAGCACCACCGCGGGCGTGGCCTCGCCCAGTGAGTCCAGGAGGGTCAGCACCCGCGGATGGGGCTCCTCGCGGGGCGGTTCGCCCAGACCCGGCCTCACGGACTGCCGTGCGAGATTGTGCAGGTGGGCCGTCTCCACCTGGTCGAGCCGGAGCACCCGGGCGAGCGCGTCGAGCACCTGGTCGGAGGCGGTCTCGGCCAGCCCCTGCTCCAGACGGGTGTAGTACCCCGGACTCACCCCGGCGAGCTGGGCGAGCTCCTCCCGCCGGAGACCGGGGACCCGGCGGGAGGTGCCGTAGGTCAGCAGACCGATCTCCGCCGGGGTGACCCGGTCACGACGGCTCTTCAGGAACGTTCCGAGGCTCTCCACGCACACGAGCGTAGGGCGCTCGCCCGCTCTGTGGGTGTACCTGTCAGGTGTACCCACGCCAGGGGCATGGCTGTCGGCCACGCCCTGCCCGAGTGTCGGCACCATGACTCGACAGCATGCGCACGACGCACCCGGACCGCGGGCCTGGATGGGGCTCGCGGTGGTCCTCGGTCCGGTCCTCCTCGTCTCCATGGACGGATCCATCCTGTTCCTGGCGATGCCCCGGATCAGCCAGGCTCTCTCACCCACCGCCGACCAGGCACTGTGGATCCTGGACGTCTACGGCTTCGCCGTCGGCTCCCTGCTGGTCGCCTTCGGCGCCATCGGTGACCGCTACGGGCGGCTGAAGCTCCTGATGACCGGCGCCACCGTGTTCGGACTCGGCTCAGCCGGCGCCGCGTTCGCTCCGACGCCCGAACTCCTCATCGTCTGCCGGGCGCTCATGGGCGTGGCCGGTGCCACCCTGCTGCCCTCGGCGCTCGCCGTACTGAGCGAGCTGTTCCCCGACCCCCGTCGCCGGGCCCGGGCCATCGGCATCTTCGCCGCGGCCTTCGCCGCCGGCTTCGCCATCGGCCCGGTCATCGGCGGTGCCCTTCTCGGCCAGTTCTGGTGGGGCTCGGTCTTCCTCGTCAACCTCCCCGTCATCACCGTGTTCCTGGGGTTCGCCCCGGTCCTCCTCCGAGAGGTCCGCTCGGGCGGTTCGGGCCGCGTCGACCCCCTCAGCGTCGTGACCTCCGCCGGGGGCCTGCTGCTCACGATCCACGGCGTCAAGCACTGGGCCGCCGACGGGATCTCGGCCCTCCCGATCACCACGATCGTCGCCGGCACCGCCGTACTGATCTTCTTCGGCCGGCGCCAACGGCGCCTCGAGAACCCGCTGATCGACTTCTCCCTCTTCCGCGACCGCGTCTTCACCATCGCCGTCATCACGGGTCTGCTGCCGCTGGCCGCCTGGTCGGCCACGGCGTACCTGTCCGGCGTCCACCTCCAGTCCGTACTGGGCCTGGGCGTCCTGCAAGCGGCACTCCTGGCCCTCCCGGGCGCGGCGGCCCTCATCCTCTCCTGCGTCGTCACGCCGGCGGTCGCCGAACGCATCGGCAAGCGGGCCGCTCTCCTCGTCTGCCACTTCTCCATCGCGGGCGGCCTGTTGCTGCTGCTGCCCGTCTCGGTCACCGGAGGGATCGGCTGGTACGTCGCCTCGACCGTGATCGCCGGACTGGGATACGGAATCTCCTTCGCCGTCGTCGCGGACACCGCGGTCGGCGCGGTCCCGGCGGAGCGGGCGGGATCGGCCGGTGCGATCGCCGAGACCAGCAACGAGATCGGCAACGCCCTCGGCATCGCGCTCCTCGGCTCGCTCGCCGCGCTGCTCTTCCGCCTCCAGGGCCCGGACCTCGCCCCCACCCTCGACGAGACGCTCCAGTCGCCTTCCCTGCCCGCACCCGTGATCCAGGATGCGAAGTCCGCCTTCGTCACCGGCCTGCACGTCGTCGTGCTCGTGGCGAGCCTCCTGCACGCCGCCCTGGGAACGGCTGCTCTGCGCCGGCTCCCCAGGCCGGCACGGGAACAGCGGACCTCCGAGGTCCATGAGAGGCACGCGCAGGCACCCATGGAGAGCAAGGCGTGACGGGACGCGAAAGCGCATGCCCGGACGACCGCTGCCGGCCACACGCGGACCTGAGGGGGCGTAACCCCGGCACCGTGTCGCCAGATCCAGGGCCCCCACGATTGGCGAATAGAGGTCAATGCGTAAACCCGCCACACCCAACTCCCCTCCGGTGGCGGTGACTTCTGACAATGTGGCGCCACCGCGGCATCGGCGACCTCCGGAATGCCGCCGTCGCGCCATGACATGCAGGTTCCACTTGGGGAGAGCGATGCGTCCGATATCGCGCACGGCACTGGGAGTGGCGGCCACTGCCGCTGTCCTGGCCGTCACCGCGATCGTTCCGTCCGCGGCACAACCGCAGGACGCGACGAACGCGAAGAGACCGCTGGTGGGCAGTGCCACCGCCGCGGCCGAGGAGAGCAAGCCCGTCACCGTCACCCTGGTGACCGGTGACCAGGTGCTGGTCAGCAGGGACGGCGCGGGCAACGCCTCCGTCACGGCCCTGCCGCGCGAGGACGGAACCGTCCCGCTCCTGCAGACCCGGCAGTCGGGTATGGACCTCTACGCCTACCCGGACACCGCGGTCGGCGCCCTCGCCGCCGGCACGGTCGACGAGGAACTGTTCAACGTCACCGGGCTCATCAGGCAGGGCTACGACGACGCGAACTCCACCTCGCTGCCGCTGATCGCCGTGTACGGCGAGAGCACCGCCCGCTCCGGCCCCGCCACCCCCCGCGGCGCCGAGCGCATGGTCGGCCTCGACATCATCAACGGTGTCGGACTCGAGGCGGACAAGAAGGACGCGAGTGACTTCTGGGCGGACGTCACCGACAAGCGCTCGCGCTCGGCGGCCGGCCTGAAGAAGCTCTGGCTGGACCGCAAGGTCACCACCACCCTCGACCGGTCGACGAAGCAGGTCGGCGCCGACCTCGCGTGGGCGGCCGGGTACGACGGCAAGGGAACCAAGGTCGCCGTCCTCGACACCGGTGTCGACGCCGAGCACCCCGACCTGGAGGGCCGGGTCGTCGCGTCGAAGAACTTCACCGACTCCGACACCGACGGCGACCGGAACGGCCACGGCACCCACACCCTCTCCACGGTGGGCGGCTCCGGTGCGGCGAGCGACGGCAGGAACAAGGGCGTCGCCCCCGGCACCGACCTCCTCTCGGGCAAGGTCCTCAACGACGGCGGCTCCGGGGCCGAATCGTGGATCATCGCCGGCATGGAGTGGGCCGTCGAACAGGACGCCGACGTCGTCTCGATGAGCCTCGGCAGCAGTGGACCGACCGACTGCACCGACCCGATGAGCGTCGCCGCCGAGGAACTGGCCCGGAGCACGGACGCCCTGTTCGTGGTCGCGGCGGGCAACGCCGGTCCGACCCTGAACACCGTCTCCTCGCCCGGCTGCGCGCCCAGCGTGCTCACCGTCGGCGCCGTCGACCGCGACGACTCCACCGCCCAGTTCTCCAGCCGCGGCCCCGTGCCCCACGCGCACACCCTCAAGCCCGAGATCGCCGCTCCTGGTGTCTCCATCTCGGCCGCGGCCACCGGTGGCCGCGGGGTCTACGCCTACCGCTCGATGTCGGGCACCTCCATGGCCGCCCCGCACGTCGCGGGCGCCGCGGCCGTCGTGAAGCAGCGCCACCCCGACTGGACCCCCCAGCAGATCAAGTCGGCCCTGGTGTCCTCGGCGAAGAGCGACATCCCCGGTGACGTCCGGGAGACCGGCGCCGGTCGTCTCGACGTGAAGGCAGCCGTCGACACCGGCCTTCTCGGCTCTCCCGCCGTCCAGGCCGGTACGTTCAACTGGCCGCAGGACAGGAGCGACCGCACCACGGTCGAGGTCCCGTACACCAACTCCGGCACCGAGCCGGTCAAGCTGTCGCTGAAGGTCCAGGGCGTCACCGGCAACGACGGCTCCGCCGTCCGCTCCGGCGTCGCCGAGCTGAAGGCGAAGACCGTCACGGTCCCGGCGGGGGCCACCGTCACGGTCCCGCTGGCCGTCGACCCGACGGCGAAGCTGAAGGCCGCCCAGTACGGTGACGTCACCGGACGTGTGCTCGCCACCGGCGCCGGCGGCGTCAAGGTCTCCACGCCGTTCTCCCTGTACGTCGGCCCGGAGACGGTCACCCTGCGCGTCAAGCTGGTCGACGCCGCGGGTGAGCCCGCCGGCGGCATGTCCTCGATCGACCTCATCGGCACCGACGACGCCACCGGCGCCCGCCGCTACAACGACGGCGCCGCCGACCAGGTGTTCCAGGTGCGCCCCGGCGCCTACTTCGTCTCCAGCTTCGTCACCACGCCGGACGCGGACGACGAGGCCGGCCTGGCGATCGACTCCCTCGCCTACCTCGCCAGGCCTCAGCTGGACGTCACCAAGGACACCACCGTCGTCCTGGACGCCCGCAAGGCCCACAAGCTCCGGGTGAAGACCGAGGACCACGTCTCCGAGAGCCGTTCCACGACGCTCACCTTCGGCCGCACCTGGGACGACGTGTGGATGCACACGGGTTCCATGTCCGCGGGCCGCCTCGTCGAGACCTACCTGGTCGACGTCCAGGGCCGGGCCTCCGACGGCGAGTTCGAGTTCGCCTCCTCCTGGCGGACCTACGCCCCGCTGCTGGAGGAGCTGTCGGTGGTCGGCGGCCCGCAGCTGCACGCCCGCACCGCCGGCAGCGGCTCCGTCAACCTCGACGGCACCGGTGAGGCCGCCCTCGTCGACGCCGGCACCGGCACCGCCGCCGAACTGCAGGCCGCGGGGGTCGAGGGCAAGATCGCCCTGGTCGGCGTCGGCACCTCCACCCAGCTGTCCGTCCAGGCGCGGAACGCCAAGGCGGCCGGCGCCAAGGCGGTCGTCGCCCATCGCGACCTCGACGGACCGTGGCAGCCGTCCGTCGGGTACGGCACAGCGCCGCTCCCCGCCCTCGGCATCGAGAAGAGCGAGGCGGACGGCCTGAAGGCCGCGCTGGCCGAGGGCCCGGTGACGCTGCGCTGGAAGGGCACGGCCGTCAGCCCGTTCGTCTACAACCTCCTCTTCCCCGAGGACGGCCCGATCACCTCGGACCGCACGTACAGGGTCCGCGACAGGAAGCTCGCGAAGTCCACGGCCACCTACGAGGCGATGGGCGTCGACGCCGACTACACCGACACCGCCGTCTTCACCCGCCCGCACGGCGGGCGCTTCTCCAGCGGAACGATCGACACCGTCGCCGTCCCCGGCAGGCGCACCGAGTACTACACGACGGACGGCACCGCCTGGGAGCGCTACGTCTCCTCCAGCTTCCCCTGGGGCGAGGCCATGGTGGACCCGCAGCGCACCTACACGGCCGGCGCGCGGCGCACCGAGAACTGGTACCGCGGCATCCTCGCCCCGGGCACCCCGCTGAACGGTGACGGCAGCGAGGCCCTGGCCGCCGAGCGTCAGGACAACCTGATCGGCGTCGCCCCGGGCTTCTGGGCCGACACCGAGCACATGGGCATCCAGGGTTCCTTCGGCGACATGGGCAGCATCCGGCTCAGCAGCGGCGGCGAGGTGATCGGCGAGTCCGCCTGGCCGTCCGGCGTCTTCACCGTCCCGGCCGAGGACGCGGCGTACGAGATGACCCTGAACACCTACAAGTTCGGTTCGCCGGCAGCCGTGTGGAAGCGCTCCCCGCACACCGAGACCACCTGGAAGTTCCGCTCCGCGCGGGACGAGAACGTGTACTCGCAGGGCATTCCGCTCCTCTTCCCCCGCTACGACCTGGACAGCGACGGGCTCAAGACCCTCGCGGCCGAGAACGGCCAGGAGATCGGGCTGAGCGTCACCGGCCACGCCGGGTACACCCCCGGCAAGCTGGAGGAGGCCAAGGCCTCCTACTCCTACGACGGCGGGCAGACCTGGACCCGGGCCGCCACCGCCCACAAGGACGGCCGCTGGTACGCGACGGTGAACCACGCCGAGGGTTCCGGCCGGACGGTCACCCTGAGGACCGAGCTGACCGACGCCAACGGCAACTCCGTCAGCCAGACCGTGGACGACGCCTACGCGGTGCGTTGATCACACGCCGACCGGCAGGTCGTCCGCCGGGCGTCCCACCCTCGCGGGGGTGGGACGCCCGGCGGACCCGAAACGGGGCCGACACCGTCGGCCCCCGGGTCAGCGCCCCCAGGTCCGCGACATGGGGGCGCCGACCTGCGGGGACAGGCTGTGTGGGAAAATGCGTGTATGACACACGTTGCCGGGACGGCGCACTCCGGGAGCCCCGACGGGGCAGGACCTCTCATCGTCGTGGCCGCCGCGATCGTCCAGGAAGGGCGCCTTCTCGTCGTGAGCAAGAAGGCGGCTCCCGAGACGTTCTACCTGCCCGGCGGGAAGCCCGATGCCGGCGAGGAGCCGATGGAGGCCCTGGCCCGGGAGCTCGACGAGGAACTCGGGGTCTCTCCGGTCGAGCCGCGGTTCCTGGCCGAGATCGAAGCGCAGGCGGCCCTGGAAGGCGTTCCCATGAGGATGACCGTCTTCGAGGCGGGCATCAACGGGGTTCCTCGCCCCGCCGCCGAACTGGCGGACATGCGGTGGATCACCGGTGACGAGCCGGACCTGCGGCTGGCTCCCGCCGTACGGGACCAGGTTCTGCCGCTTCTCCGCCGTAACGGCCTCCTCGCCGACGCCTGACGCGCCCTGTTCCGTCACCGCCGTGATCGTGAAGCGGGGGAGGGGCCACGTGGAGCGTTGCGGCGTACGCGACGCCGTCCAGGTCGCGGGGTCCTGCACGACCCCGACCTCCTTCGCGGAGTACGAGACCGTCATCAGTGCCGGGGCTCATTACGCTTCCCTGGGATGCTGAGGCGGCCGGGTGCCCACGTGACCGTCGGCGGTTGGCGGCTCGGAGGAGTGGTGCCCTGCGGGCAGCCTGCGCGGGTCCGCGGCTGGGCCCGAGGGGCAGCCCGGACTGCTCGCCGGCGGTGTCGTGCGAGAGAGCGGTGCCGCACAAGCTGCCCGGGGTGATGGCCTGCGTCGTCAGGCGCGATCACGCAGGCAGTGGTCGAGAAAGGCGCGGGCGCGGCGGGTGAGGCGGTCACGCGAGGCCAGGACGGCGACGAGCTGTTCGTGGGGTACCGGGCCGCTGACCGGTACCGCGACCACCTTGTCGTTCCAGTGCAACGGCTGGAGCCCACTGGACTGGGAGATCATCGAGTAACCCATCCCCAGCTGCACCAAGGCCCTGATGTGGTCGAAGTTCGCGGACGAGAAGCGGACCTTCGGCGTCACTCCCGCGGCCTGGAACACCGCGGTGATGAGCTGCTTGGCGGGGGCGGTCGAGATCATGATGAACGGCTCGTCGGCGAGTCCCAGGAGGTCTGTCTCGTCGAGGGCGGCGACCGGATGGTCCGCAGGGACGAGGACGTTCGGCGCGGGTCGGCGGATCACCACCCGGTCCAAGGATGCCGGCAGCCCGTAGTCGTACATGAGTGACAATTCGATGCGTCCGTCGAGCAGTGCTTCCTGCAGTTCGCTCTGCCCGCCTTCGAGGAAGTCCACCTCCACGTCCGGATGGAGCTCCGCGAAGCCCTTCAGGAGGGGTGGCAGCAAGGCTGGGGCGATGGTGTCGAAGCAGCCGATGACGAGCCGTCCGCGCAGCTCGCTCTGCAGCGAACCTGCCCAGCTCGCGAACTCGTCGATCTCGCGTACCAGCCGACGCGCCTCGGGAAGCAGGTCCCGGCCGCTGCTGGTGAGCTCCAGTCCCTTGCCCCGACGACGGATGAACAACTTCACGCCCAGTGACGTCTCGAGTTCGCTCAGTGCGGCGGACATCGAGGACTGGTTCATGTAGAAGCGCTTCGCCGCAGCTGCCGTGGTCCCCGTCTCCGCGGCCGCCACGAAGTACGCGAGCTGCCGCAGGGTGAAGTCGGCGGTCATGGCCCCTCGCTCATTGATTCAGCCACTGAGTTTCAGCGAATACAGGTGTTTGAGAGATGTTACGCGGCTCGCGCAGACTCCTCGTACCCCACGCCACGACACTCGGAAGGGACCTGAGTCCATGGCGGAATTGACGAGGCCGCGTGCCGGCCGAGGAGGCGGTCCGAAAAGACGCCCCGCACGATGGGTGGACGACGAGGTGGCACGACTCGATCCCGAGTCCGACTATCCCCGCATCGTCCAGCTCATCGCCGACCACAAGCTCAACGAGTTCATCATGAACCTGAACTACGCGACCGGGTTCATGAGCAACACGGTGCCGCCCGGCGGCTCCGAGGTGATGATCGGCACCAGCAAGGCGGAGAAGCGGCCGCAGACCCGCTACATCGACACCGTCGACTTCTTCTGGCAGTGGTTCTTCAAGGGCCCCGCCCACCCCGACGTGCAGGCTTCACTCAAGCGTCTGAACCGTCTGCACGCCCACCTGTACAAGGACTATCCGAAGTCGTTCGACAACAACGACGACTGGATCTTCACCACCTGCAACCTGGCCGTCGGCGCGGACCGGATGCGTCGGCGCGTCGGAGCGCCGCCGCAGCCGGAGCACGTGCAGAGGGCGTGGCACCACTTCTGGCGTGACATCACGGCGCAGATGGAGGGTCTGCACGGGCCGCTGCACTCCTTCCCGGAGAGCTACCGGGAACTGTGGGAGTTCGCCGAGGAGTTCGAGCGGCGTGACTGGCCGGACGCGCCCAACGGGCGGAAGCTCTGCGAGCTGATGATCAAGCAGTTCAACGAGCGTTTCTTTCCGCGGTCGCTGCACCGTGTCGGCCGCCTCGTCGTCATGGCGTTCGTTCCCCCCGTGGTCGCCGAGCGGCACAAGCTGCCGCCGGCCAACCGTTTCGGCGTGTGGCTGGTGCACCGCGTCTTCCAGGCCGTGTTCTTCGCGCTCGACCACTTCAAGCCCGACAACAAGGTGCCGATGAGCGAGGTACTGGCGGGCGAGAAGCACCAGCGGTGGCGCAAGGAGAACATCGCCCGCGAACGCGCCAACCCCCTCACCCCTGCCCCGCGGCCCTGAAGACCGCATCAAGACCTCAGAAGACGTCACCCTGACAACGGAGCCAGGAGAGATCATGACGGTTGTCGACGACCAGTCCCTGGAGGACGGGTCCTTCAACAGCGAGACATCGACCGTCGCCGAGCGGGCCGAGCGTGCGAAGGCCGCCTTCGCCGCCGCGGTGGGCGAGGAATGGGTCATCGAGGGCGAGCCGGTGGCCCGCGACTTCAGCGATCCCTACGACACCCTGCAGGCGCCCCGCAGCCGCGGCTCGTACGTCGTCCAGCCCGGGAGCGTCGAGGAGGTCCGGCAGATCGTCAGGATCGCCAACGAACACCGCGTGCCGCTGTGGACGGGGTCGCAGGGGCGCAACAACGGCTACGGTGGCGCGGCCCCCCGCGTTCCCGGGTCCGTGATCGTGAATCTGCGCCGGATGAACAAGGTGCTGGAGGTCAACGAGACGTTCGGGTACGCCGTGGTGGAACCCGGCGTCAGCTTCGCCGAGCTCAACGCCTACCTGCTCGAGAACGACATCGCCCTGTGGACCAGCGTGCCGGACCTCAGCTGGGGTTCCGTCCTGGGCAACACGCTGGAGCACGGCCTCGGATACACCCCCTACGGCGAGCACGCGGACCAGGTGTGCGGGATGGAGATCGTCCTCGCCGACGGCGACCTGGTGCGCACCGGCATGGGCGGTCAGTCGAACAGCAAGAACTTCCACACCCACCAGCGCGGTTTCGGTCCACGCCTGGACGAGATGTTCATGCAGTCGAACTTCGGCATCGTCACCAAGATGGGCCTGTGGATGCAGCCGCGGCCGAAGGCCTGGCGGTCGGTGTGGATCCACGCGACGACCGACGAAGCCGGTTACGCGCTCGTCGACGCCCTGCGGCCCCTCCTCATGGACGGCACCATCACCAACCGGGTGCTGATCATGAATCTGACGGCAATTCTCACCGCCCTCAGCAAGAAGGAGGACTGGCACGACAGCACGGCGCCGATCGACGACGACGTGCGCGCGGCGATGCGCGCCGCCTACGGGCTCGGCAACTGGAACGCGCGGATCGGCCTCTACGGCGAACCGGACCGGATGGACGTGGACGAGCGTCTCATCCGTGAGGCCGTCGCCCATATTCCCGGCACCGAGTACGTCTCGCGGGAGTACCCCGGTGACGTGCGGCACGAGGACGTCTTCCCGCCCGACCAGGCGGTCGCGGGCATCCCGAACATGGACCTGCTCCGCATGCTCGACTGGTACGGGTACGAGCGCCCCGGTCACGTGGGCTTCGCACCGATCTTCCCGCTCACCTCCGACGACGCCCGCGAGATCCACCAGCTCCTCGAGCGCGGCAGTGCCCGGATGGGCAAGGACTACGGCGCCGCCTACGCGCTCACCGCGCGCAGCATGCTGATGCTCGCGCTCATCATCTACAACGCCGGGGACCCCGAGGAGGTCCGGCGCACCTTCGAGGTGACCGGCGAGATGATCGCCGAATCCGCGGCGATGGGTTACGGCGAGTACCGCGGCCACTTGCAGTTCATGGATCGGATCGCCGACCAGTTCGACTTCAACGACCATGCCCAGCAGCGCCTGAACCAGAGACTGAAGGATGCCCTGGACCCCCGTGGCGTCCTGTCCCCCGGCAAGCAGGGGATATGGCCGTCGGCCGGCGACTTCCGCCGCGCCGGAGCCTAGGGGACGGTGCCGGCTCTCGTCGCGGACCGCTGCGCGACCCGGCACCTGCCCGCCCTCACCCGCCGCATCGCACGACAGGAACTTTTGTGAACAACGCAGCAATACAGGTGGCGACCCCGCCGCTTCTCGACTCCCGCACCTTCACCGGACGCATCCATCTCGACGGCGCCTGGGTGGAAGGCGTCGGCGGCACCCTCGATTCGATCGAACCGGCCACCGGTGACGTGCTGGCCACCGTCGGACTCGCCGGCGTCCCGGACGTGGCCCGTGCGGCGGAAGGCGCCGAGCGCGCACAGCGGCAGTGGGCAGCCCTGCCCCCCTCCCAGCGTGCCGCGGTGCTGCGGAGGGCGGGGGCCCTGTGGGAACAGCACGCCGAGGAGATCATCGGATGGAACGTGCGAGAGGTCGGCTCCATCCCGCCGTTCGCCGGCTTCGCCGCACATGTGACGGCCTCGCAGTGCTATGAGGCCGCGGCTCTTCCGTCGCATCCGCTGGGGCAGATGCTGTCCAGCGACGAGCCCCGGCTGTCGTTCTCCCAGCGTGTGCCGGCCGGCGTGGTCGGCGTGATATCGCCGTTCAACGTGCCGCTGATCCTGGGCATCCGCGCCGTGGCGCCGGCGCTGGCGCTCGGCAACGCCGTGCTGCTGAAGCCGGACCCGCGCACGGTCGTCACCGGAGGCGTCGCCATGGTGCGCATCTTCGAGGAGGCGGGGCTGCCGAAGGGGCTGCTGCAGCTCCTGCCGGGAGGCGCCGAGGTCGGCACGGCGATCGTCGAGGACCCGCGGGTCCGCGTCGTCGCGTTCACCGGTTCCACCCGCGCGGGGCGTTCGGTCGGCGAACTGGCCGGGCGTCATCTCAAGCGCGCGCACCTCGAACTCGGCGGCAACTCGGCGTTCATCGTGCGCCATGACGCGGACGTCGACAAGGCCGTCAACCTCGCCACCTGGGGCAACTACCTCAACCAGGGCCAGATCTGCATGTCGATCGGCCGCCACATCGTGCACGAGTCCCTCTACGACGACTACGTGACCAAGCTCGCCGCGAAGGCCGAATCCATGGTCGTCGGCAACCCCGCCGCCGACCAGGTCCACATGGGTCCCGTGATCGACGAGGCCCAGCGCGACCGTATCCACACGTGGGTGCGGGAAGCGGCAGAGCGGGGCGCGACCGTCGCTGCGGGCGGCACCTACGAGGGTCTGTTCTACCGCCCCACCGTGATAGCCGATCCGCCCAGGGACGCAACGGTGTACGCCGAGGAGGTGTTCGGTCCGGTCGTCTCGGTCATCCCGTATGCCACGGACGAGGAGGCGGCGGAACTGGCTGCCGACACCGAGTACGGTCTCTCGCTCGGCATCGTGACGGCGGACGCGCTCGCGGGTCTCGAGCTCGCGCAGCGGATACCCACGGGCATCGTCCACATCAATGACCAGACCGTCAACGACGAGGCCAACAGCCCCTTCGGCGGCGTCAGGTCCTCGGGTACGGGCTCACGCCACGGTGGTGCGGAGGCCGACATCGAGGCGTTCACCGAGACCCGCTGGGTCACGCTGCGCCGGGAACCCGCGCAGTACCCGCTCTGACGCCCAGGTCCCTGGAGGCGGCGGGCCGTCCAGATGCCGGTGACGGCCGGCACAGCGACGCGTCCGCCGCGCGGGGAACCTCGGCATCTCCTATGAGCCCCTCCCACTGACAGAACAGAACAGGACACGTTCATGACCAAGCCGTTCGCCTCGTCCGCCGACCTGTCCGCCAAGGAGCAGACCCTCGAGGTCCTGTCTCCCGGCGTCTACGCACTGACCGCCGAGGGTGACCCGAACCTGGGCGCGATCGAGGGCGAGGATTTCCTCATCTGCTTCGAAGCACTGGCCACGCCGGTCGCCGCCAAGAAGTGGCTGGCCAAGCTGCGCGAGCACACGGACAAGCCGGTCCGTTACCTCGTCCTGAGCCACTACCACGCGGTCCGCGTGCTGGGAGCCGGCGCCTTCGACGCCGAGACGGTCATCGCCCACGAGAAGACCAAGTTCCTGATCGAGGAACGCGGTCAGCAGGACTGGGAGTCGGAGTTCGGCCGGATGCCGCGTCTGTTCGACGAGCCCGACTCGATCCCGGGCCTTACCCGGCCGACGGTGACGTTCAGCGACACCTTCACCATCGACCTCGGCGGCGACCGGGGCGAACTCGTTCTCCAGCACGTCGGCCGTGGCCACACGGCGGGCGACATCGTCGCCTGGCTGCCCCAGCAGAAGATCCTTTTCGCCGGCGACCTGGTCGAGGCACAGGCCGCGCTGTACACCGGTGACGCGTTCCACCAGGAGTGGTCAGCCGGCACGCTGGACCGGATCGCGGCGTTCGGAGCCGAGCAGCTCGTCGGCGGCCGCGGCGCCGTCGCACGTGGCACGGAGGCGGTGGACGCCGCCATCCGCCAGACCCGTGGTTTCCTCACCACGATGATCGACGAGGTCCGCTCCGTGCAGCAACGAGGCGGCACGCTGAAGGAAGCGTTCGAGGCCTGCCACACCGCCCTCGCGCCGAAGTTCGGCGGCTGGCCGATCTTCGAGCACTGCCTGCCGTTCGACGTCTCCCGTCTGTGGGACGAGCTGAGCGGGACCGAGTGGCCGCGCATCTGGACCGCAGAGCGCGACCGCGAGGTCTGGGCCCAGCTCCAGGGCTGACCGGGACCGGAGCAGAGGACGGACATGACCACGAACAGACCGGTGCTCGTCATCGGCAACGGCCCTGTCGGGCAGACCACGGCCCTCTTCCTCGCCCACTGGGGCGTGCCCGCGATCGTCCTCGACGCCCGTCCGCACCGGGACCCGGTCGGCTCCAAGGCGATCGTGCAGCAACGTGACGTCCTCGAGGCATGGGACACCCTGGGAGGGGCCGGCCGGGAGATCGCCGACGCCGGGCTCACCTGGGTCCGGGCACGGACCTTCCACCGCGACCAGGAACTCTTCTGCACCGAGTACGCCGACTCCGGACGGTCGGCCTTCCCGCCGTTCGCCAACATCTCCCAGTCGGACACCGAAGCGGTCCTCGACCGGAGGATCGCCGAGGAGCCGCTCATCGATGTCCGCTGGGGCCACGAGGTCGTCGGGCTCGTTCAGGACGCCGGAGGCGTGACCGTGGAGTGCGCGACGGCCTCCGGAACCGCACAGGTGACGGGCTCCTTCGCCGTCGTCTGCGCGGGCGCCAGGGGCGAGGCCGTACGCGAGCTGCTCGGCATCTCCCTGGACGGCCGTACCTTCGGTGACCGGTTCCTGATCTGCGACATCAAGGCGGACCTCGGCGCGTGGGAGCAGGAGCGGCGCTTCTACTTCGACCCGGTCTGGAACCCGGGACGACAAGTGCTGATCCATCCCTGCCCGGATTCGACGTTCCGCATCGACTGGCAGGTCCCGGAGGACTTCGACCTCACCGCCGAGGAGGCCAACGGCGGCCTGGAGCGGCGGATCCGACAGATCGTCGGAGACAAGCCGTACGCGATCGTCTGGAAGTCGGTGTACCGGTTCCACCAGCGCATCGCCGACCGGATGCGGGCCGGGAAGGTGCTCCTGGCCGGTGACATCGCCCACCTGGTCTCGCCGTTCGGTGCCCGAGGGCTCAACTCAGGTGTGCAGGATGCCGAGAACGCCGCCTGGAAGCTGGCCTTCGTGTGGAAAGGGCTGGCTCCCGAGTCACTCCTCGACAGCTATCACGACGAGCGTCACGCCGCCGCGGAGGAGAATCTCGCCGTCACCGGAGCGACGATGGATTTCCTCGTCCCCCAGGACGAGGCACAGCAGTCCGTGCGCCTGTCGACCTTGGAGACGGCGCGCACCGACCCTGCCGCGCAGAACCGGGTCGACTCGGGTCGGCTGGCCGAGCCCTTCTGGTACAGCGCGTCCCCTCTGACGACACCGTCACGCGAACGCCCTTGCGGTGGCCGGCCTCCGAAGGGGCAGGCCCCCGCCGTGGCTCCCGGCGTACTCGTGCCCGACCACCCGGTCGAGGGCGGGGGCCGTCTGCGCCTGCTCGCCCGGCGCGGAGTGACGGTGCTGTGCGGCGACGACATCGACCCGACGGACCTGGCCGAGGTCACCCGTGGTCCGCTCCCCGTCTCCGCGCACCGGCTCAGCACCCTGCATCCGCAGGCGCCATCCGTGCTGGGCCTCCGCGCGGACGAGGCGTGGATCGTGCGTCCGGACGCACATCTCGCCGCCACGCTCACCGATGCGGAGCCCTCAGCCGTCCGGGCCGCTGTCGCCCGTGCGGCGGGCCTGTCCCATGCGTAACCGTTCCCCCGCCGTTTTGCCTGAGGGAACGCCACTTCGTAAGGAATGAGACCGACCATGTCAGAAGTCACCACCGTCTCGGCGCCTGATGCGGACGAGTTCACACTGCTCCACCGCGTGCAGGCGCCGGAAGGCGAGGGGCGCGAGATCCTCGACGCCGCGACCCGAGAGGTCATCGGCCGCGCACCGGTGCGGACCATCACCGATCTCGACGAGGCGGTGACCCGCGCCAAGGCCGCACAGCCGGCATGGGAGGAACGTGGTCATGAGGAGCGCTCCGCACTGCTGCTGAAGGCCGCCGACGCGATCGACGCGCACGCGGAGGAGCTCGCCCGCCTGCTCTCCCGCGAACAGGGCAAGCCCTTGAACGGACCCAACGCCCGTTTCGAGGTGGGTGGTTGCGCGGCCTGGCTGCGCGCCTCGGCGACCACGCCGCTGCAGCCCGAGGTCGTCGTGGACGACGGCGAGACGCACGCGGAGCTGCACTACCGGGCCGTCGGGGTGGTCGGCGCCATAGGCCCGTGGAACTGGCCGCTCATGATCACGATCTGGCAGATCGGCCCGGCGCTGCGGATGGGCAATACGGTCGTCGTCAAACCGAGTGAGAACACGCCGCTGAGCGTGCTGGCGCTGCTGTCCGTCCTGAACGAGGTACTCCCCGCCGACGTGCTCACCGGTGTCCCGGGCGACGGTGCGGTGGGTGCCCGGCTCGCCTCGCACCCCGACGTCGGCAAGGTGATGTTCACCGGCTCGACCGCCACAGGACGGAAGATCGTCGAAGGGTCGGCCGGAAACTTCGCGCGCCTCACCCTCGAACTCGGCGGCAACGACGCCGGTATCGTCCTGCCCGGCGCCGACCCCAGGGCGATCGCTCAGGACCTCTTCTGGGGAGCGTTCATCAACACGGGCCAGACGTGTGCGGCCCTGAAGCGTCTCTACGTGCACGACTCGATCTACGAGGACGTGGTGTCCGCCCTCAGGGACGTGGCCGCGGAGATGCCGATGGGCAACGGCCTGGACGAGAAGAACGTGCTCGGTCCTCTGCAGAACCAGCAGCAGTTCGACATCGTCAGCCGTCTCGTCGAGGAAGCCAGGGCCAACGGGGGACGGATCGTCACCGGCGGCGCTCCCGCCCCCGAACTGGGTGAACTCTTCTATCCGGTCACACTGGTCGCGGACGTGACGGACGGCGTCGCGATCGTCGACGAGGAGCAGTTCGGCCCGGTCCTTCCGATCGTGAGGTACACGGACGTCGAGGACGCCATCACGAGCGCGAACCGCCTCGACGTCGGACTGGGAGCCTCCGTCTGGGGCGACCGCGACGAGGCGCGGAAGGTCGCGTTCCGTCTCCAGGCCGGCACCGTGTGGATCAACTCCCACGGCGGCGTGCACCCCATGGCCCCCTTCGGCGGCGTCAAGGGTTCCGGCTACGGCCTCGAGTTCGGTGTGGAGGGCCTGAAGTCGGTCGCCGTTCCACTGGTCATCAACGGCTGACCGCGATGGAAGCGCGAGAGGCCGCAGCCTCCCGGCTGCGGCCTCTCGCGCTTCTGGACTCTGTCCGCCCAAGGCGCGGACCTCCTTGGCCGGGGACTCGACCGCCACCGAGCCGTCGGCCGCGTACCGCCAGGGCACGCCGCCCTCGGCGACGGCGGTGCCGACTCCGGCGGGGGTGTAGAACGCGGGGATGCCCGCCCCGCCGGCCCGCAGCCGTTCGGCGAGGGTGCCCTGGGGGACGAGTTCCCGTTCCGGTTCACCGGCCAGGTACTGGCGGGCGAACTCCTTGTTCTCGCCGACGTACGAGCCGGTCACCTTTCGACGGTCGGTGGACGTCGCGTGTCAAGGCCGGCCTCGGCCTCGGTGATCAGTGTGGTGAACTGTTCCGAGCTGAGGTGGTCCAGGGCGGTCAGAATGCTGAGGCGGACCAGGAACGGGACCCTACCGTGCTCGCCCGCACGGTCGAGAGCTTCACTGAGCGAGCGCCAGACGGCCTCGGCATGCCCGGGGGCGAGAGGGCCGCCGTCCTCGGTGAGTACCGAGTGGGCCCGGCCGGGAGCCTCCGAACAAGAAACCGGCCCGGTGGTCGTGTTGTTCATCGCGATCCTTCAGCAGTGAGTCGGTCGGTGAGGTGGAGGAGGAGCGGCTCAAGGGACTCTCCTTGCGACAGGCGGCCAAGGACGAGACCGTCAGGACGTACCAGCACCAGGTCACCCTCATCGAGGCCGAGATCGGTGCATACGTCAGGACCCGTCACCGTCACGCCCTCGGTCGCGCCTCGTGCGGCGAGCACGGTCAGGCGGCCGGGCAGCATCTGCGAGAGCTGCTCACCGGCACGCGCGGCCTCGGCGGCGTCGGTGGCGGCGATCAGGGCGAACCCGCGGCCGCGCAGGGCGTGCACTCCGGCTGTCGTCCCGTTCGCAGTGGTGACGCGCCGGTCGGGCAGGGGGTCACCGGGCAGCGGTCCGGTCACGGCCTTGGTGGGCGTATAGGTCAGCGCGGAAGCGCGGCTGTGAGTGGCAGCCGACTGGCGGGGGTTGATCAGACCACGTAGTACCGGCCGACTGAGCGCGAGCTGCAGGATCGCGTCCCGGGTAAGGCGGTAGCCGTCACTGCTCGGCGTCATGAACAGGGTGGACTTCTCGGCTTGGTCGACGTTCTGCTGCCAGGCGTCGCGGCGCTCGTCGGCGACCGTGCGCAGCAGTCGGTCGTCCGCCTCGCCGCGTACGACCGCGGCGAGCGCCCACGTGTACACGTCCGCGTCCTCCAGACCTGAGTTCAGGCCGCGCACCCCGAAGATCGGCACCAGGTGGGCGGCGTCGCCGGCGAAGAGGACCCGTCCGTGCAGGAAGGAGTCGAGCGCACGGGAGTGCGCGCGGTAGATGCTGGACCATTCCAGGGTCCACGGCTCGTCGTTCCCGAGCCATGCGAGGTGGCGGGTGATGACCGCGCGGATGTTCTCCTCACGGAGGGCCTCCTCGGCGTCCTCTCCTGCCTCGATCTGGTAGTCGATCCGCCATATGTCGTCGGGCTGACGGTGCAGCAGGATCGTCTGACCGGGGTTGGACGGCGGGTCGAACCAGGCCTGTCGCTCGGTGGGCAGCCCGCTCTTCCAGTGGATGTCTGCGATGACGTACCGGCCTTCGTAGCTGGTGCCCTCGAGATGGACGCCGAGTGCTTTGCGGACTCCGCTGCGCGCTCCGTCGCACGCCACCACGTGGCGGGCGCGCAGGCCCCACGGGCCGGCCGGGGTGGTCGCCTGGACGGTGACCTCCGCATCGTCCTGAGTGACCTCGGTGACCTCGCTCCTCCAGAACAGACGGATCCGCGGCTCCGCCTCGACCGCGTCGAGCATGATCTGCTCGGCGACCGACTGGGAGATGTTGAACATCGGTGCGCGCACGTCGTTCCGGTCGTACGGCATGTCGAAGGAAAGGACCTCGGTGTCCCGGTAGTGGCTGCGGCCCGTGGACCAGGGCAGCGCCACCGAGCCAAGGCGCTCGCCGACGCCGATCCGGTCCAGAACTTCCAGGGAGTGCCGGGAGAGGCAGATCGCCCGGCTCCCGTGCGAGACGGAGTCACCGGCCTCCAGAACGGTCACCTCCACCCCGCGGCGGGCGAGACCGAGCGCGACGGCGAGGCCGACGGGGCCCGCGCCCACCACGACGACGTCCTCAGGGGCGGCGTCCGCCGAGGAGGAAGTGAAGTCCACGAAGTCGTGGCGGTTTGGCTGAAAGTACACGAGGACGCGCACCCTTCCAGATGTTGCAAATAATGAAACAGCCTGTTCAAATTATTGCAACACCATGCGAGTGACATGGGCGCCACGTCAAGAGGTGGCCGACAAAATGTGTGACCGCCGGACGAGAGTGCCCGGTGGGGGCGGTGAGTGCACCGCTCAGTCGCCTACCGTCTGTGGTGCGCCCTGGTGCGGCAGGGCCTCGCCGTCGAGAACGAGGCCAACCGCTGCCGCGTGGGGCTGGCCTTGTTCGCACTCGCTGAGCTGAACCGGCCCGTGCTGCGGGACCGGGCGAGAGGGCTCGGCGTCGTCGCTTGCCTGATGGCGCCCGAGAGGCGGGACGCGGTGGCCGTCGCCGTGGTCGAACCATCGATGTCGTGCGCCCGGGTGTCCTGCCGCTTCGGCGATCGGCTCGCGGCGGTGACTGTCCTGACCTACCGGGAGGACCTGGCGGAGCAGATGGTCCCTGCCCTGCCCGCCGCGGCCGAGCGCGTCTCGCGAGCGCTGCTGCCCAACGGGGCCGGGGGCGTTGACGGCGACAGGCGCGCCCCGCGAAACGCAGGATCAGGGCCGGACGAGAACGGCTGCCCATTCCCGGCTGTCGTCCCCATCGGCGGGAAGACGGCTGCCCGGCGGCCGGGCGGTGGGGGCGACGGCCCAGTCCGCCACGGCCGCTACCTTCGATCAGTACCTCAGCCGGCGCGTACAGCCTTCGGCGAGGTACGTCGAACCGGCGCGGGAAGCGACGGCGGCGGCCAGCTCACCGAGCCGCCGCTGCTCCTCGAGAGGGCTCGCACCGTTGAGACGGTGGAGCAGGGCGGTCATCCCGTGTGAGCGAACGCCTGGTGCCCGGCAGGCCTCCAGGGCACCAGGCGTCTTTCCGGTCAGCCCTTGAGGGCGTCCGCGATCGTGTCCGCGACGGGGGTGGCCGGGCGGCCGATGAGGCGGGCGAGTTCGCCGGTGCCGCCCTGGAGGAGGCCGCGGGCGATGGCGGAGGTGTCCACGTCGACGAGGATCTGCGCCATCGGCTCCGGAACCCCGGCGCCGGTGAGGACGGACCGGTAGGCCTCCGCGGGCAGGTCGTGGTAGGAGACCTCCTTGCCGGACTGGCGGGAGAGCTCAGCCGCGTACTCGGCGAGGCTCCAGGCGGTGTCACCGCTCAGCTCGTAGGCCTTGTTCTCGTGGCCCTGTTCCGTCAGCACGACCGCGTCGGCGGCGGCGTAGTCCGCGCGCGTGGCGAGGCCGATCCTGCCGTCGCCCGCGCTGCCCGCCACGCCGTGCTCCAGCTGGACCGGGAGCTGCTCCGTGTAGTTCTCCGTGTACCAGCCGTGGCGCAGGAACGTGTACGTGAGACCGGAGTCCAGGATGGCCTGCTCCGTGGCCTTGTGCTCGTCGGCCAGCTTGAAGTCGGCGTCCGGGCCGCCCAGGACGCCGGTGTACGCGAGCCGGGCCACGCCCGCCGCCTTCGCGGCCTCGATCACCGCGGTGTGCTGCGGGATCCGTCGGCCGACCTCACTCCCGGAGATCAGCAGCACGACATCGCCAGGACGGAAGACGTCCCTCAGGGTCGCGGGCGAGTCGTAGTCCGCGATCCGCAGTTCGACGCCGCGCTCGGCGAGGGGCGCGGCCTTCTCCGCGTTCCGCACGACGGCGGCGACCTCTTCGGCGGGCACGCGGTTCAGCAGCTCGTTGATCACGAGTGTCCCGAGGTGTCCGGTCGCGCCGGTGACGACGATGCTCATGGCTGAGGGTGTTCCTTTCGGTGGCACCTGGGGCGAGCGAAGGTGCACCCGCGCGCCAGGGTGGGGCCTGTGCGGCACTCACGTTAACGACTGTACTAACTCTGAGAAAGTACGCACCTCAAGGTAAGCTGGGTGTCATGTCCGTACGCAAGGAGGTCAGCGCCATCGTGCGGCAGGCCGACGTGAACAACGCCACCTGTCCGTCACGCGGCGTGCTCGAGCACCTGACCAGCCGGTGGGGTGTGCTGATCCTCGCGGTCCTGTTGGACGGGACACAGCGGTTCAGCGAGCTGCGCCGGGCTGTCGGCGGCGTGAGCGAGAAGATGCTCGCCCAGACGCTGCAGACCCTGGAGCGCGACGGCTTCGTACGGCGCGAGGCGCAGACCGTGATCCCGCCCCGCGTCGACTACTCGCTGACTCGGCTGGGGGAGGAGGCCGCGCGGCAGGTCTGGGCACTGGCGCGCTGGTCCGAGGCGCACGTCGCCGCCGTCATCGGCGCCCGCGAGGCCTATGACAGGGCCCGTAGCTGACCGGATTCCCGCAACGGGGAGCCGGCTCGGACTCGCTGCCTCAGCTGAGACTTCGCGGCCGGTGCATGTCGTGTTCGACGGATGAGGAACTGCTGCGGGACTCAGCTCCGAGCCGGCAAGTGACAACGTGGCACGCGCTGGACCAAGGCGGACAGCGGACTGCTCACCGACCAGGGTCGTCCCGTCCAGCGCCGGTCTCCGCGCTGTGAGCCGGTGGCTCCTGGGCGTGGCGGAAGCGCACGAGGACGTTCAGCCCGCCGTCCTGGTGGGGAGTCGCGGTGATGTCCCCGCGGTGGGCGAGTACCACCGCCTGAACGATGGACAGGCCGAGCCCGGCGCCGGCTCCGTCGCCTCCGCCGTCGTCGGACCGCACAGCGCTGCTGCCGGCGCCGCGCACGAAGGGCCGCAACAGTTGCTCCACGTCCTCCTGGGCAACCCTGTTGCCGGTGTTGACCACCCGCAGAAACGACGCGCCGTCGGGGGTACGGCCGGTGGACACGGTGAGCAAGCCTGCCGGGTGGTTGTACCGTACGGCGTTGCCGATCAGATTGGCTGCCATCCGTTCCAGCAGGACCGGGTCGCCGGCCATCGGCGCCGGGCACAGTTCCCACCGCACCGCGAGGTCCGTTGCGCCGAGGCCGGGGACGGTAGCTTTCAACACGGAGCCGGCGACGGCGGCCAGGTCCACCGGGCGGCATTCGCGCACCCCCGCCTGGCTGTGAGCCAGGGCGAACAGGCCGTCCAGCGTGCGGCGGTGCCGGTCGACCGCGGCCCGAACGTCCAGGGCCATCGCCCGCAACTCCGCCCTGCAGGGCTCGCCGTCCAGTGTCACGTCGATCGCCGTGCGCATGGTGGTGAGCGGAGCGCGCAACTCGTGCGCCGCGCTGGCGGTGAACAGCCGCTGGCTCTCCAGCGCACGGTCCCGTTCGGCGATGCCCAGGCCGATGCGGTCGAGCATGCCGTTGACGGTCTCGGCCAGCGCCGCCAGCTCGTCACCCGCCCGGCCCACCGGCATCCGCTCCGACAGGTTCTCCGCCGACAGTCTCTGTGCGGTCGCCGAGATCACCCGGATCGGTAACAACACCCGTCCGGCCACCAGCCGGCCGACCACGGCCCCCAGCAAGGTCACCACCACCAGTGCGATTCCTGCCTGGCGCACCAGTGTGGCCAGGGCTTCATCACGCACGTCGCCCGCCAGCTCGGACGAGCTCAGGTCCGCCGGGGGAGGAGGGCCGGTGGTGCCCGGTCCGGTCAGGTGCCACACGATCTTGCGCTCGGTGAGGCTGCGGCGGGTCAGCAGGTAGGTGAGCAGGCTGAGCAACGCCCCGCTGGCCAGCACCAGCAGGGTATGGAGCAAGGTCAGGCGGGTACGCGCGGTCAGCCGGACGGCCCGCACCACGTCACGCTCCCAGCCGGTAGCCGAGACCGGTCACGGTGTCGACCAGCGGAGGGTCGCCGAGCTTGCGGCGCAGCGTACCCACGGTGATGCGGACCGCGTTGGTGAACGGGTCGGCGTGCTCGTCCCACACCTTCTCCAGCAGCGTCTCCGCGCTGACCACCGCGCCGTCGGCCGACAGCAGTTGGGTGAGCACTCCGAACTCCTTGGGCGTCAGGGCCAGCGGAAGGCCGCCGCGCTCGGCGGTTCCGCGAGCGGGGTCGAGGACCACGTCGGCGACACTGAGCACCGGCGGGCGGGCGGGAGTGACGCGCCGGGCCAAAGCGTGGACCCTGGCCACCAGTTCGGAGAACGCGAACGGTTTGCCGAGATAGTCGTCGGCGCCCAGCAGCAGCCCTTCGACCCGGTCCTCGACCGTGTCGTAGGCGGTGAGCATCAGGATGCGAGCGGTCCCGCGGGCCGCCAACCGCCGGCACACCGTGTCGCCGTGCACCACCGGCAGACCGCGGTCCAGCACCACGACGTCGTAGGCGTTGAGTTCGGCCTTCTCCAGGGCGGCGCCGCCGTCGGGGGCGTGGTCGACGGCGAAGCCGTTCCTGCGCAGCCCGGTCACCATGTAGCCGGCCAACGGCTGTTCGTCCTCTGCCAGGAGCACTCTCACACGCCGAGTATCGCGAGGGCGGCCTATGGATCACATATGGACCGGCCATCGGTCTCCCATACCGGGGACCCGGTAGATCTTCCGGTGCGCACCTTCCGGCGCGCGCACACCCCAGTGAAAGGCAACGGACCATGGCAACTCGTCCCTCCCGGCGCACCGTCATCGGACTGCTCGGCACGGCATCGGCCGGCGGGCTCGTGCCCGGACTCGCCACCCCGGCAGCGGCCGGCGACCGGTCCGCACCGGTGCCCCCGACCCTGAAACCCGGCGGCGAACTCGACACGTACGTGGCGGACAAGGCGGCGGGGGACGAGTTCTCCGGCTCGCTGCTGCTGACCCACCGGGGCCGGACCGTGCTGGCCCGCTCCTACGGTATGGCCGACCAGGCGGGTGCCGTCCCGAACAGCCGGAACACCCTCTTCGCGCTCGCCTCGGTGACCAAACTGTTCACCGCGGTGGCGATCGCGCAACTGGCACAGAGAGGGAAGGTCGCCTACGGTGCCCGACTGGGTGACTACCTCGACGGTTTCCCCGCCTCGGTCGCGGACCACGTGACCGTGCACCACCTGCTCACCCATACCTCGGGACTCGGCGACTTCCACTCGCTGCCCGGGTACGAGACCGCGGCGGCCGGCTGGACCACCGAGGAGCAGACCATGCGCGGTATCACCGACCTCGTACGAGGCTCGGAGCCGGGCTTCGCCCCCGGAGCGGCGTGGGCCTACAGCAACTCCGGCTACCACCTGCTCGGCGCGATCGTGGAAAAGGTGGCCGGGGTGTCGTACTACGACTACGTGCGGCAGAACGTGTTCGCGGTCGCTGGGATGGCCGACACGCGCTTCCTCACCCGGCCCCAGTGGGAGACGGACCCAAGCGTCGCGCACCCCTACCACCGCGACGCCCGAGGTCAGTGGTCCGACGGGGTCGCGCAGGCACGGCACATCGTCGGTGACGCGGCCGGTGACGCGTTCACCACCTGCGCCGACCTCGACCGCTTCGGACGCCACCTGTGGCGGCACGGACTGCTCGACCGGGCGACCACGGCGCTGCTGCTGAGCGGAAAGGTACCCCTGGTCCAGGCCGGCACCGCCCCGGCCGACAGCACCGGCGCCCCGGCGCGGACCGACTACCAGTGCTACGGCGCGATGGGGTCACTTGTCGCCGGCCAGTGGCTGTTCCAGCACGGGGGCGGCAGCACGCTCGGCATCTCCACCGCGATCGAGATCTACCCGGAGACCGACTGGAGCGTCGTGGTGCTCTCCAACCACGAGGGGATCACCGTCCAATTGATCACGGCCCTGGCACGACGGCTGATCACCGCCTCCTGACCGGAACCGAAGGAACCGGTGTGGTGCCCTGAGCCAGGGACGCCCTTACATCCGTTCTCTGCTCGAGTCGCCCCTGCGGCTCACCGACCACCAGGTGAGCAGCGTCGACCAATGGATCGGTTACGTCGCCCACAGCTTCTCCAGCAGCACGTGGAGGTTCTCCCACGCGCCGGCCTCGTTCCAGGTCGCAAGCCAGCGCCTGCACGGCACGGCGGATCCGAAGCCGACCTCTTGGGCCAGCTGCTCCCACTCGACGCCGGCGTGGGCGGAGGAACGCCCGGTGTCCGGACGGGCTCTCTCGTGAGGGCTCCGTCCGGACACCGGGCGTTAGCCGGCGACCTCCTTGTCCTTCGCCAGTGCCTCGGTGCGTTCGGTGACCGTTGCACGCAGTGTCTTGACGGCGGAGTCCAGACCAGTGCTGTCGGCTCCCGCTTCGCGCGCCTGGTCGGCGACGCGGTCGAGCGCGGCGGTCGCGGCGCCGGAGCCGAAGAACTTCTCGTACAGCTCCTGGTACGCCTTCTTGTACACGGCGTCGAACGCGTCGGACTCCAGGAAGCGGTCCTTGAGCGCGTGGCCCGAAAAGGCGCCCCCGCCCATGCCGCCCCGGCCCTGACCGCCACCCTGACCTTCCTGGCCGGCGTCACCGCCCTGACCCGGCCCTCCCGACGCACCTCCCGGGAAGCCTTCCGGCATTCCCTCGGGGAAGCCTTCTGGCATTCCCTCGGGGAAGCCTTCTGGCATTCCCTCGGGGAAGCCTTCCGGCATTCCCTCGGGGAAGCCTTCCGGCATTCCCTCCGGGAAGCCTTCCGGCATTCCCTCCGGGAAGCCTTCCGGAGCGGCGCCGTCGGTGGCCCCGCCTGGGGGACCACCCCCGAACATGCCGCCCATGCTCATGTCGTCGTCGGGCCCCGCGGTCGCGTCACCGGAGAAGGTGAGGTTGTAGTCCCACCCGAGGACCGTGAACTTCTTGGTGTCCAGGTCGTACCACAGCATGTAGTTCTTGCCCGGCCCGGACATGTCGTCGAAGTTCAGCAGCAGGTTCTGGGCCGCCACGTAGGTGGCCAGGGACTCGACGTCCACGTACTTGCCGAGGTCCTTCTCGAACTCCTCGTCCGACGCTTGGTCGACCCACTTGATGAGCTTCATGACCGGCTCGAGGTCCTGACTGCCGACCTTGTTGAGCTGCTTGAAGGAGCTCTCGTAGTCGGTCGGGTCGTCGCCCTGGTAGTCGAAGCTGCTGCCGGCCCGCGCCTTGTACATCACCCCGTTGCCGTCACCGACGGATTCGGCGTACTCGGTGTCGGGATTCTCGACCATCAGCCGCGTGGTGACAGGCCGTCCGTTCACCTTGAGCTCGGTGAACGAGTAGCGCTCGTTCTTCAGGCCGCTGGAGTCCATCAGGCTCAGCGAGAGGGCCTCGTTCACCGGTACCTCGTCCCCACTGCCGGGGCGCAGGGAGATCTCCCGCTCGCCCTGGTAGGCGCGGCCTTCGACGTACTCGTCGATCTTGATGAGCCAGGGCAGTTCCTCCGGCTTCTCCTCGGACAGGTCGTACTGCATGATCCCGCCGCCCCTGCCCCCTCCGGGACCCGCGGCGTTCCCATCGCCTCTGCTACCGGTGTTTCCGCCACTGCTCGCGGTGCCGTTCCCGCCTGTGCCGGTGTCTGTGCCGGTGCCGCCCGCGCCGTTCTGCTGTCGGCTCGAGGCGGCTTGACCGGCGGCGCCGTCGCCTTGTCCGGCCGTCGCTCCGTCCGGCGCGGTCCGGCCGCCGCCGGGCATGCCCATGCCGCCGCCGCGCAGGGACATGAGCGTGGAGTTGCCCTTGAGGCGGATGCCGACGTCCTCCAGGTAGACCCCGTCGATCGTGAGGTCGGCCTCGATGTACTCCTTGTTCCCGTCGTCCTGGAACTCCTTCATCATCTTGTCGAACTCGGTCTGGTCGTACTCCAGTTGGAGCGAGTGGGCGACCGAGGTGTCGTACAGGTCGACGGTGCCCTTGATGTCCTGGGTGATGGGGTCGCCCTCCGTCGTGGAGGAGGAGGTGACGTACGGCGAGATCCGGGCGTCGCCGAAGCCGTACACCATGACCGCCAGGCCCGCGCACAGGGCGCCCACGGGTTTCCAGTGGTGCCGCAGCCGGACCGGGAGGCGGTCGCGCAGGCGGCGTCCGCGCGCCGTGCCGTCGCCGGCCATCACAGATCGGTCGTGTCGTAACCGGTCAGCACGGTCACCCGCTGGCCGGAGGTGCGTTCCTGCAGGGCGCTCACCAGCTCGCCGGGCTCGGCGCCCTTCTTCATGCGCACCGTGTAGAACACCTCGTTCAGTGCCCCGCCCCTGATCGTCTCGGTGCTGACCAGCTCGAACTCGGTGGTGTACTTGATGAGCACGTCGCTGATCGCGGGGGCGTAGTCCTCACCGGCCGGGACCTGGACCTTGACCACCTGGCGCTGGACGTTCAGGGCGAACCAGTTGAACTTGAACATGACGAGGACGACGGCGCAGATCACGACGGCGCCGACCGCGGCCAGCGTGTAGAAGCGCGCACCGCAGGCCATGCCGATCGCCATCGCCAGGAAGATGAAGCCGACGTCCCTGGTCTCCTTCACCGCGTTGCGGAAGCGGACCACGGACAGCGCGCCGACCAGGGAGAACGCCCGGGCCAGGTTGGAACCGACGACCAGCATGATCAGCGCGACGATCATGCCGACGATGACCAGCGTCTGGACGTACGACTGGCTGTAGGAGACGTTGCGGTGCGTGTACCGGTACACGTAGCCGATCAACGTGCTCAGGACGAACGACAGCGCCATGGCCGCCACGACGTCGGCGACGCTGAACGTGCCGCTGAGTTCCTGCAGTTCGAAGTTCACTGTGCTCCTGCTTTCACCGGCGCCTCGGACGCCGGCCGCTGCCCGGGCAGCGGCATGTCGGTAGGGGTGGTGGGCGGCGGGTAGTCCGCCTCGTGGACGTGGAAGACGGACCGCGGGGCCCGCCCGAACGCCTCGATGGACTGCACGTACTTGGAGACCCGGACGAGGTTGAGGTTCCGGCGCGCGGCCAGGTCGGTGATCCAGTGCGGGGTGCGCTCGTTGACCTTGATCTCCATCACCGCCAGGTGGGGCGGGATGGTGAAACGGTTCTCGGGGTTCGGCGTGCCGAAGTGGAAGTCGCGGTCCCGGCCCCGGACACGCCGGTCGAAGGTGACCCGCAGCCCGGTGTCCGCGTCACGGCCGACCAGGGCCTCGCGCTGGTACCCGGTGATCGCGGTGGGCCGCAGGTTCAGCCGCACGATCAGCTCCAGGACCTCCTGGACGAAGGCGCTCTCCTTGGCCGAGTGCTCGATGAGCTGCCGGCCGTCGCAGAGCTGACGGGCGGCGCCGTAGGGCAGGGTGATCCTGCGCTTCTGGGTGACCCGGTTGACCCGCTGCTTGATCTCCACGCACACGGGGGACTCGTCGGTCACGCCGTCGAGGTCCCCGTAGTGGCGGATGCGGAGCTTGCGCCGGAACTTCAGCCCCTCGATCTTCTCCCAGTAGAAGCGCAGGTCCGCAGTGTCGTAGTACAGGCTCCAGACTCCGTAGCCGCCGACCGGGCTGTGCAGGTCCCGGTCCATCCGCTCGGCCAGCTCGTCCCTGATGCCGGCGGCCTCCTCCACCGGGACGAGGTACTTCAGCTCGAACCGGTTGAACGCGTGCAGCCTGCTGGCCACGTGCAGGGGTTCCGCCACCCTGGGCCTCCTTCGTCGTGCGGTGCCGTTCGATCGGCACCGCACACGGAAGCAGCGCTGTGTGAGAGAACGCCGAGAATTGCGCGGCAAACGCGAGAGAGACCAGGGATGGCCGGAAGGTGAACCCGCGCCGCCGCCCGGCGCGGAGGGCTACCGCACGTCCGGCGGGCGGGGCGCGACGCGCGTCGTCAGGTCGTCGTCCGTGATCTTCCGGACCACCCGGCACGGCGTCCCCATCGCGACCGACATCGGGGGGACGTCACGGCTGACGACGCTGCCCGCACCGATCACCGAGCCGTGTCCGATGCGGACGCCGGGCAGGACGACCACGTTGCTGCCGATCCACACCTTGTCCTCGATGTGGATCGGTTCCGAGAACCGCCCGAAGTCGGCGCGGCGTGCGGGGTGGACCGGGTGGCCCGTCGTGGTCAGGGTCACGCTGGGCGCGATCATCACCTCGTCACCGATGCGGATGTCCACGTCGTCGACGAAGGTCAGGTTGACGTTGCCGAAGAAGTCGTCGCCGATGTGGACGTTGCTGCCGTAAGCGGCGTGGAACGGCGGCAGCACCACCGGGCGCTCACCGACCGAGCCGAGGATCTCGCGGAGCAGGGCCAGACGACGCCCCGTCTCGCTCGGCGGTGTCCGGTTGTAGGCGAAGACCTCGTCCGTGCGGCGCAGCGGGTCCATGAAGGCCGCGTCCGACTCGGTGTACAGCAGTCCTGCCGCGATCCGGGCCCGGACCTCCTCCTCGCGGGCCCGGTCGTGGGCCTGTCCGTCCGTCATGGGGATGCGCCCTCCCTCTTCCGCCCCCGGACCCGGGGGTACACCTGTCCGATCCCGACCCTACGGGCATGCGTGCGGTGCGTACCGGGACTCCCGGAAAGTCGGGGCCCGCGGGGCGGCCGGAGGCGGCACCGGCCGAAGGGTGTAGTCCTCGGATCGTCCCTGACGACGATGTGCCGGAGATGTGGCGTGTGCGACGTTTGTGGTGTTCCTGATTCCGGCCTTCTCCTTCGAGGGAGGAACCCGATCATGACCGGCACCATGACCCTGCCCGGCAGCTCCACCACGGCCACCGAGGGCGCCACGGCCACCGCGGCCGCCACCGGCCCCGCGGAGCCGCGTCCGGTGGCCGTCACCCACGAGTGGGGCGTCCTCGAGGAGACCGTGGTCGGCCGGACGGCGGACTTCGTCGTGCCCGCCGACCTGGCCCACGGCTTCCCTCCCGAACTCATGCATCTGCCGGAGCCTCTGCGCGCCGCTCTGCGGCGGTGGGCCGGCAGGCGCTGGTCCGAGGCCGACCCGGCCCACCACGCGGCGGCGGTCGAGCAGCTCGACGGCCTGGCCCGCTTCCTCGAACGGCGCGGCGTGACCGTGCACCGGCCGCGCGAGCTCACCCCGCACGAGATCCACGCCTACCCGGAGGGCGGCCCCGACCCGGCGGGCGAGGACGGCGCCGACCGTTTCGTGTCGCAGACCTATGTCCGGGACCCGATGGTCGTCGTCGGTGATCAGGTGATCGAGGCCGCGATGCGGCTGCCGAACCGCTTCCCCGAGCGCTTCGGCCTGCGCCCGGTCTTCGAACTGGCCGCCGCCCGGGGGGCCCGCTGGACGGTGATGCCGCCGCCCTCCCCCGTGCCGTTCGGCGAGCTGTCCCGCGCCTCGGGTCCCTTCCTGGAGGGCGGTGACGTGATGCTCTTCGGCCGGGACGTCCTGGTCGGCTGCGGGGCGTCCTCCGACGAGGCCGGGGCCCGCTGGCTGGCCGGCCTGCTCGGGGACGGTCACCGCGTGCACCCGGTACCGCTGGCGGCCGGGGCGATCCACATGGACGTCGGACTCACCGCCGTCCGCGAGGGCCTGGCGGTGGTGTGCCGCGAGGTCTTCCCCCGGGGCCTGCCCGGCGTGCTCGACGGCTGGGACCTCGTCGAGGTGGGCCTGAAGGAGGCGGTGGAGCTGCTCGCGGGCAACAGCCTGGTGCTGGGGCCGGGCGAGGTGGTCGTCGACGACCGCCTCACCCGCCTCGCCGAGGACCTCACCGCCCGCGACGTCACGGTCCACACCCTGCCCTACGACGCGGTCTCCCTGTTCGCCGGCGGACTGCGCTGCTCCCACCACCCGCTGGTGCGCGCGCTCCC
>NZ_JACADT010000050.1:0-14483 GCF_013421635.1 Streptomyces sp. UH6
GCGCGCGACCCGCACGACGTCCTCGCGGAACTCCTGGGGATACGGCTTGGGCATTGCTTCATCCTTCCAGGCCGCCTGACGGCAAGCCAGGTTCAGATGTCACCCAACCCTGCAGCAGTCCCTGCCGTCACACAGCACGGCAGGAAAATCATGGCTCTTGCGCGGCCCTACCCGCACTGCTGGCTCGTCGTCTTCAGCAAGGAAGAACTCTCCTTCAAGCACCATCCGCTGATTCTGGCATGTCTCGGCACCCGGGAGCCTGACCGAGTGACTGCTCCGCCGCCAGGGCGTTAGTTCGGACGTGGGGCGGGGTGATCTGACGGATGCCGAGTGGGAACGACTGCGGCCGTTCCCGCCGGTCAGCAACCGGCGTTGTGGCAGGTGGCGGGATCACCGGCAGGTGATCGACGGGATTCTGTACCGGGTGCGAACCGAGGTTCAGTGGCGTGACCTGCCCGAACGGTTCGGCCCGTGGAAAACCGTTTATGAGCGCCACCGGCTCTGGTCCGCTGACGGCACGTGGGAGCGACTGCTCCAGCAGGTCCAGGCCGCAGCCGACGCGGCGGGCGAGATCGACTGGAACATCTCTGTCGACTCCACCATCGTCCGGGCGCATCAGCACGCGGCCGGCGCCCGCACCGACCCGCCACCGGCACCCGTGTCAAAGGGGGCCGACGAGGTGGAACACCAGGACGAGACGCCGTGGCAGAGCCTGGTCGCCCGCCTGGTGGAGGTGGTGCGGGAGGCGAGGGCCTGGGCCGCTCGCGCGGCGGGTTCACCAGCAAGCTCCACCTGAGCCCGGACGGTCGCTGCCGCCCACTGTCCCTGGTCGTCACACCAGGTCAGCGGGCGGACTGCACCCAGTTCAGGCCGGTCCTGGAGAAGACCGAGTGCCCAGACCTGGCCTGGGACGGCCACGCAAGAAGCCAGACAGCCTTGCGGCCGACAGGGCCTACAGCAACGGCCTCATCCGCGAGTACCTGCGGCGACGGGGAATCCGGCACACGATCCCGGAGAAGACCGATAGCCAGGCCGCCCGCCTACGCAAAGGCTCACGCGGCGGGCGTGCACCCGGCTTCGACGAGGGCCGCTACAGAATGCGCAACACTGTCGAGCGAGCGATCAACCGCCTGCAACAGTTCCGGGCGGTCGCCACACGCTACGACAAGCGCGGCTACGTCTACCTCGGCACCGCGACCGCGGCAGCTCTTGCCATCTGGCTACGAACTTGATCGCCCGGACAGGTCCTAGTAGTACTTCGTTAGGTTCTGCGCTGTCTGCGGCGGCTTCGTCGGCTGGGCAGTGGGCGTCCGCAGGTGGTGCAGGCACCGGTCCAGCACCTCAGCAGGTCCTGTAGAACGTCGAGGACCTGGTAGAGGGTCAGGCCGGCGTGGGGACTTTTGGGTCGTGCCGCCTGAGGGTGAGGAATGCCTGGGCAGCGGTGACGAGGGTGACGTGGTGGTGCCAGCCGCGCCAAGTGCGGCCCTCGAAGTGGTCCAGGCCGAGGCCGTGCTTGAGTTCGCGGTAGTCGTGCTCGATCCGCCAGCGCATCTTCGCCCACCGCACCAGCTCTGTGATCGGGGTCGAAGCCGGCAGGTTCGATATCCAGTAGGCCGTCGGGGCGCCCTGACCGTCCGGCCACTCGACCAGGAGTGTCGCCGTGGGCAGGACTCCGTTCCAGTGGTTGCGGCCGCCGCCTGCCTCCTGGGCTGCGGCCAAAGACTGCTTGCCCGCCGGGCGGACGGTCAGGGCCGCAAATCGTGAGGTCATCGCTCCTTTGCTGCCCTGCCGCCAGGTCACCTCGGCGAACCGGCCCTCACCCGCCTCGGCCGCGAGGGCAGAGACGGCACGTGGTGGGGTGCGGTAGCGGGGCAGCGTCGGCGGCCCGAGCCCGCCGTAGGCAGGCCGGTGCGGCGTGACGTTCGCTGGGTGGCGACTTCCTTGCCGGTCAGGGCCAGGACGTAGGACAGCCCCCGCTCCTCCAGACCGACCCGGAACGGGGTGCTGACCCCGTAGCCGGCATCAGCGACCACCACCGGCGCCTGCAACCTCCACTCGGCAAGCGTGTCGAGCAGGCCGAGCGCGATCCGCCACTCCTCCTGGTGGGTGACGTCGTCGGGTACTCCTGCCCGGCGGCACCGGTCCGGCTCGTCCGTCCACTCCCGCGGCAGATACAACTGCCACTCCAGCGGGCAGGACGCCGTGTCCGTCGCGGCGTGGACGCTGACCGCGACCTGGCAGTTCGCCCGCTTGCCGACCGCGCCGCAGTACTGCCGAGCGACCCCGGCCGACGACTTGCCGCACTTGGGGAACGACACGTCGTCGATGACCCACACCTCAGGCGTGATCACTTCGGTCAGCCGCTCGGCGATCCGCCGCCGCACCGGCAGCGGATCCCACGGCGACTGATTCACGAACTGCTGCAGGGCCTGCATGTTCCCGTCCGGCAGACGCTCCGCCATCGGCTGGACCGACTTCCGCCGACCGTCGAGCATCAGGCCCCGCAGATAACACTCGCCCCACCGCCGCTGATCCCGCCGCGGCAGCGACCCGAACACATCGGCAACGAACTCCGTCAACTCGCCCCGGAGCCGTTCCACTTCCCCCAGCTTCACCCTGGGAGGCTGCCCACCACCAGCCGAGATCACTCAACGTAACGAAGTACTACTAGTCGAGAAGTCCCCGGTGCTGCAGCTCCTCCTCCATCGCCTGCCGCATGCTCTTCCAGGCACGCCGCCCCTTGTCGACGGCAGCACGAGCCTCCCTGCCGGCGCGGGACGCACCAACCCGCCGGCTCCACCGGAAGACCCGCACCTCCACCCCTCTCGAACGTATGATCGCGACGATTGTGGTTGCTTTCGGGAGGGGTGGACGCGTATGTGGGGGCGGCGCAAGGAAGGTCTCCGGACCGTTCAGGGGATGGTCGACGAACTGGGCGAGGAGCGGCGGAACGTCGACCGCCTGCTGGACAGGCTGGACGACGAGGTCAAGCGGGTCGCCGCGCTGCTCGGTCGCGGCGACGGGGTCCCCCGCGGCATCGTGGAGACCCTCCTCGACGACGCGAAGCGCACCTTCGACCGCGCCGAGGACGAGGCCAAGCGCCAACACCGGACGTTCCAGGACCTGGCCCGCGCCGCGGCCGCCGACCGGCGGGTGGACGCACGGGAGATGGCGACCCTGCAAAGCGAGTTCGACGACGGGATGAGCGCGCTGCGGGAAGTGTTCGGGGAGGCGGAGGCGCTGCTGTCCGCCCTCCAAGGGCTGCGCGGGAAGCTGGAGGAGCTGCCCGAGAAGTTGCGCCCGGTGCGTGGGCGAATTCACGCTGCGCTGGAGGCGGCTCGTCGGGACCTCGAGTCTCTGCGGCGCGGGGGCGCGAGCGGGTTCGGCCACGAGGCGGAGCTGACGCGCCTCACCGAGCGCCTGACCGCGCTCGAGCAGGGCAGTTACCACCCGACTGTGGAAAACGGACCCCCTCGGCACTTCGCGGAGCTGGAGGCAGAGGTCGCCGCCCTCCGCGACGCGATGGCGACCCCGGACCACTGACCGACCCGGCCGCGGGCAGGAGACGGGTGACCTCGCGAGCGGCGCGGGCCGCGCCTCCCGCCCCGCCTCCACCATGCGGCGGCCAGGCTCTGCCAGGGCATCTCGCCCTGTCCCGGTCGACCTCGCCTGCGGCGTCGGCCGCGGCCTGGACCTGCTGCGGCAAAAGTACAGAAGCCCGTCGATCACCTGCCCTCCACTCGGGCACGTTCGCCAAGTAGGCTGCCGCGGAAGGCAGTTGACGGCCGACCCGGGGAGGAGGCAGGCGGCCGGCGGGAGGGGGCGGTGTCCGGTGTCATACCCATCGAGCGGGACGGCGGGTTCCCTGTCATGAGCGGCGGCATGGCATGGATCGCCACGGGCTGGCTGCTCGCCTTCGCAGGAGTCAACGCGGCGCTGTACGCGACCTGGTGGCGGCGCACACGGGACGAGCGCACGTTTCTGAAGGACGTCCTCGCAGCGGGCGTGGATCCGATCCGGGCGGCGTGGTGGCTCGGCGCCCCGTGGGACGGCGCGTCGCCACAACAGCAGGGCTACGCCGCGGAGGTGGCCGTCCGCCTGCTGATCCTGGCCGGCGACGCCGAGGTCGACGAGGCGGGCCGGATCACCGTGCCGCGCGGACGCCTCGGTACGCAGAAGGACCCGGTACGGGCAGCGCTGGTGACGACCCTGCGCCGGCACAAGGGCGCCACGGTGTACGAGCTGCTGGAGGACTCCCGTTTCGCGCGGTTCCGCAAGGTCCTCCGGTCACGTCGCCCGCCGCTGCGCAGCGAGTTCGGCCCCTACCGCACCCCCTCGCTGACGGCCGCCCTCGTCACGGCGTTCGGCCTGTCCCTGCACGCGATGATCGCGCGGTGTCCGGTACCCGGGCTGCCCTCCGTGGGCCCGGGCCTGTGGACGACCGCCTGGATACCGCTGTGGGCCGCGCTGGCCGCCCTCGCGGCGATCTGGCCCTCCAGGATGTCCCGCCCCTGGGCCCGGTTCACCCGTCACTGCCGCGCCTCCGTCACCCGGGCCCTGGCCGACGAGGACAGCCACACCCGCCACCGGGTGTCCGTCGTCAGCTCGTCCACCCCGCCCGACCGGCGCACACCACCCAGGACAACAAGCTCACACCCAGCGGACAGCCTCAGCCGGAGCGGCCGCACGGCACCTCGGCAGGACCTCGACGACGCGGCCGAGCGGGACGCCCATGACGGCGGAGGCGGCTCGGACAGCGGCGACTTCGGCGGAGGCGACTGAACCCAGCCCGAGCTCGGTCCTCGCCCACCGCGCATCGCTCAACGGCACACACGGGCCGACGACCGACTGACGCAGGCGAAACCGCCTAGCCACGTAGGTCTGCGAGGTCCTCGTCGCCGAGTGCGAGGTCGTGTGCTGCGAGGTTCTCCTCCAGGTGGGCGAGTGAACCGGTACCGGGGATCGCCAGTACCGTCGGGGACAGCATCAGCAACGAGGCGATCGCGACCTGCGCCGTGGTCGCGCCCAGCCGGGCCGCGACCTTGCGGAGCCGTTCGGCGTCGAGCGGGCTGCTGCCGACACCGCCGCCGAGGGGGAAGTAGGGCACGTACGCGATGCCCGCCTCCTCGCACTCCGCCAGCAGCTCCGCCCCGCTGGTGTGCCGGTTCTGCACGGCCGCGACCGGGGCGATCGCCCGGGCCTCGGCGAGCTGGGCGGCGTCGACGTTGCTGACGCCCAAGTGCCGGATCAGCCCCTCCGTGCGAAGCTCCGCCAGGACCGCGAACCGTGCGGTGATCGGCTCATGCCCCGGCCCGGTCATCCCGCCCACCCGCAGATAGACCAGGTCGAGCCGGTCGAGTCCAAGGCTGCGCAGCTCCGCCTCGATCAGGCCGCGCAGTTGATCGGCCGTCGCCTGCCCGCTCGGCACACCGTTCGGTCCGGGTAACGGCCCCACCTTCGTCGCGATCACCAGGTCGTCCCGGTAGGGGGTCAAGGCCGTACGGATCAGTTCGTTGGCCCACACCGCGTCCCTGCCGTAGAAGCCGGCCGTGTCGATGTGGTTCACACCCAGCTCCACGGCACGGCGGAGCACCGCCATGCCCGTCCCGGGATCCCGCGCCGGACCGGCGAAGGTCCCCATCGCCAGGCGCATCGCGCCGAAGCCCAGTCGATTGATCGTCAGTTCGGCGCCGAGGGAGAACGTCTTGCTCGTCATGCCGCTCATCGTGTCCGCCGACGCGACTCCCGGCGAGTTCGTGGCAACTTGCTGCCAGACTGACGCCATGCGGAGCGACGAGGTGTTCTCGGTGCGAGGGGACGCGGAGCTGATCGCGCGCGCAGGTCATCTCTTCGCGTCCGTGCGAACCGATTTCCTGTGCGCCGCCCGGGACCTCAGGACCTGGTCACAACCGGGAACCAGGGCCGCGGTCCGGAATCGGCTGCGGGCGGCGGGTCCTGCTGCCGTCACCCCTCGCAAGCTGCTCAGCCCGGTGGCACTGGCCGACGAGGAGGCCCGCGCGCACCTGCGGCTGGTACGCGGCAGGGGCGCTCTCGTGCGGATCAGCCGTTCGCCTCTGCCGCACGAGACCATCCTCATCGACCGACGGGTGATGATCCTCGCCGGTCAGGAGACCCCCACCGGACGGGAGTACGTCGTGACGACGTCACCGGTCCTGGTCGACGGCGTGCACGCGCTCATCCGGGCGATCTGGGACGCCGCCGTCGATCTCGAGACGTATCTGCGCACGGACGTCCCGCACCTCGATGCCGACGGCCGCGCGATCCTCGAAGCCCTCGCTTCGGGCCTCACCGACGAAGCGGCGGCCAGACGACTCGGCGTCTCGCTGCGCACCTACCGGCGGCGTGTGGCCGGGCTGATGGCCGAACTCGAGGCCGGCTCGCGCTTCCAGGCCGGGCTGCGTGCGGGCGAACTGGGACTGCCCCACTGAACCGTGGCGATCGTGACCTCTTCCCCCATGTCCAGGGGTCCGCACCAATACCCCCGGGGCAGCAGACCGTCTCGAGGAGATCGGCGGCCTTCTGGAAAGACGAACGCGACGACGACGCGCGGGCAAGGCGGGCATCCGACGGTCATACCCGATCGGGTGACTGCGCATCAGCTCAAAACGGGCGAAGATCATTTGGTGAGTTCTTCCCTGACGCGCCGCGCGTGCGCCGCAGCCCTGCTCCTGGCCTCGACCCTGACCCCCGCGGTGGCCACCGCGCAACCGGGCGATCCCGGACAGGGGGCGGGGCGCGCCGTACAGGCCCGGCTTCTCGGCGAAAAGACCGTTCCGCACAAGCTCGCCCACCAGGACACCACGGTCGGCGGACTCTCCGGCATCGACCGCAACCCGTGCACCGGCGAGTACGTGTTCATCAGCGACGACCGCTCCTACCTCCAGCCCGCCCGTTTCTACACGGCCAGGCTGGACGTGGACGCCAAGGGGGTGCACGCCGTCGACTTCACCGGCACCCACTCCTTCCGCCAGCCCGACGGCTCGGTCTATCCGGCCCCGACCCTGGGCGACGGCAAGGCCGTCGACCCGGAGGAGATCCGGGTCGACCCGCGCAGCTGCACCTACTGGTGGGCGCAGGAGGGCGACCGGCCCAAGGTGGCCGGCCCGCCGGTCCTCCAGCCGTCCATCCAGCACGCCTCCACCACCGGCGGTCACCTGGGGCAGCTGCGGCTGCCGGCCAACTACGAGATCACCATGGAAGAGCGCGGCCCACGCCGGAACCAGGCGATCGAGGCGATCACCTTCGACTCCAAGGGCAAGGTGGTGACCAGCGCGATCGAGGGCCCGCTCCTCCAGGACGGCCCGGAACCCGACGTGAACAAGGGCGCGCTGGTCCGCGTCACCCAGCAGAACCGCGACGGCCGGGTGCTCGGGCAGTTCGCCTACCCGCTGGAGAAGATCTTCGCCGAGAACGACCCCGACAGCCCCTGGGGACCGGACACCGGAGTCCCGTCGATCCTCGCCTTCCCCGACCAGCCCAACCGCTATCTCGTGCTCGAACGCACCTGGGTCGCCGGCGCGGGCTACAAGATCCGTCTCTTCGACGCCACCACGCGTGGGGCGACCGACGTGCGGGAGACGGAGGCGCTGGCCGGGCAGGCCGTCACACCGATGCGCAAGAAGCTCGTCGCGGACTTCGACACCCTGGGCCTCTCCGCGGTCGACAACACCGAGGGCATGACGTGGGGGCCGGACCTGCCCTCCGGCGAACGGCTGCTGATCCTCGTCAGCGACGACAACTTCGCCCAGGAGGCGATCACCCAGATCGTCGCCCTCGGCATCCGCTGACGGCAGCCCGGGGCCTCGCGCATCCGCCGCGGCGAAGGGCGCCGGGCCCGGACGAAAGCCCGGGCCCGGCGCGCTTCGCCCGCTTCGGGACCGCTCCCGGCGCCCCGGTCTCTCAGGGAGTGTCCGGGGCGGCTCCTCGCAGGAAGAGGTCGACGACGTCCTGGGCCAGGCGGTCGGCGGAGCCCGGGGTGGAGTCGTCCTCCGGGGGGTGGACGGTGGCGGCCAGCTCCAGGAAGGCGGTGGCGAGGAACCCGGGATCGGCTTCCCGCAGCTCGCCCGTGGCCACCGCCTGGGCCATGAGGTCGGTGACGGGCTGGATGAGGCCGCGCACGTACGCCTGGGAGACCTCGGCGCGCTGGTCGTCCTCGAGGTGACGGATCGCGTAGTAGATCTGGTTGCTGAGCGCGGAGTTGTAGGTGCCCTCGGCGTAGGAGGCGGCGAGGGCCAGGAGCTTGTCGCGCAGGGTGCCGGGGGTGGCGAGTGCGCTCTGGAGGAGGGCCGAGGCTTCCTTGGTGTAGTGGTCGGCCACCTCCATGAACAGGGCGGGCTTTCCGCCGGGGAAGTGGTGGTAGAGGCTGGCCTTCTTCACGTCGACGGCTCTGGCGATGTCGTCGAGGGAGACGCCGAGGTAGCCGTAGTCGGTGAGCCGGCGGGCGAACTCGTCGCGGGCACGGGCGCGGGTGTCGGTCTGGCGGGGCATGACGGTCAGACTCCTGTACGGGTACGGCGGATCAGGGCGAGGTGGGCCGCGGCAGCGCCCACCACCAGGATGACGACAGCGACGAGGACGCCCGGCAGCAGGTCCTGCTCGTTCCAGGGTGCGGTGAGCAGGCTGCGCATCGCGTCCAGCGGCGGGGTGAGCGGATTGATGTCGGCCGCGTGGGCCATCCAGCCGCCGAGCTGGTCACGCGGGACGAAGGTGGCGGTGAAGAAGGAGAGCGGGAAGAAGACAAGGGTCACGGAGCCGACGGCCGAGCTGTTGCCGGTGTGGAGGCCGACCGCGGCGGCCAGCAGCAGGAACCCGGTCCCCAGCAGGACGGTGGCGCCGATGAGGGCCAGGAGAGCGAGGGGCCCGGAGACGGGACTCAGGCCGAGCAGCAAACCGAGTCCGGTGAGTGCGGCAGCCTGAGCGGTCAGGACGACGACGCCGGCCAGGACGGGGGCGGTGATGAGCGTCCACCGGCCGACCGGGGTGAGCCAGAGACGTGCGTGATAGCCCGAGCCGATGTCGTTCACCAGCAGCTGCCCCGCGGTGGCGCCGCCGGTGAAGGCGGTGGTGAGCAGGCACAAGGGCAGCACCACGTCGACGTAGCGGCCGCCGGGAGAGATCGCGGCCGTGACCGACGACAGCTGCCCCTCGTAGATGATCAGGAAGAACGCGCTCGTGAGCAGCGGTGACAGGAGCAGGGCGGGCGTACGGAGACAGGACTTGAGCGAACGGGCGGTCAACGGCCCCAGAACCGCCCACGACTTCGGTTCGGCGGGCTGGCCCGCGGGGCCGATGACGGCGGCGGCGGTGGTCGTGCTCATGCGGCGGTGGCGCCTTCCGGTGTGAGGGCCAGACGGAGGAAGACGTCTTCCAGGCTGGGTTCGTCGACGGTCAGGGATTCGGCGTGCAGGCCGGCGGAAGCCAGGGTGAGCAGCGTCTCCCCCTCGACTCCGGGACGGGTGAGCCGGAGGCTCACCGCGTGAGGGGCGGCTCCGGCCGCGTCCAGCTGCTCGCCCCTGGCGGTGAGCAGCTCCCGGGCCTGGCCGGCGGCGGAGGCGTCGCGGAAGCGCAGGGTCAGGACACGGTCGCCTGCCTCCTCCTTGAGGGCGTGCGGGGCGGCGGAGGCGATGAGGCGTCCGGCGCGGAGGATGCCGACGCGGTCGCAGAGCTGGTCGGCCTCTTCCAGGTACTGGGTGGTCAGCAGGACGGTGACGCCGTGGTGGGCGGACAGTGCGCGGATCTCGTCCCACAGGCCCCGGCGGCTGGCCGGGTCGAGCCCTGTGGTGGGTTCGTCCAGGAAGAGGACGTCCGGGCGCTGCACCAGCGCGACGGCGAGATCGACCCGGCGGCGCTGGCCCCCGCTGAGCTTGCCCACCGGGGTGTCGGCGAACTCCTGTGCGTCGAAGGCGGTCAGCAGCTCGGCGCAGCGTACGCGGGCCTGCCGGGCGGTGAGCGACTGGAGCCGTCCTTGCAGGCGCAGCAGCTCCCGGGCGGACATGAGGGGGTCGAGTGCGGTGCCCTGGAGGACGACCCCGGTGCGGCGGCGGACCGTTGCGGGGTCACGGGTGATGTCGGCCCCGGCGACCTGGGCGGTACCCAGGGAGGGGCGGAGCATCGTGGTGAGCATCCGGACGGTGGTGCTCTTGCCCGAGCCGTTGGGGCCGAGCAGCCCGTAGACCTCTCCGGGGTTCACTTCCAGGTCGAGCCGGTGCACCGCGGTGCGCTCGGCGAAGTCCCGGCCGAGCCCGACGGCACGGATGGATGGGGTGGCGGCGTTGCTCATGCCTAAAACCTACCTATCGATAGGTAGGTTTGCAAAACAAGGACGCGCTCGAGCGGAGCCGGTCGTGGATGCGCCTATGGTTGCTTCCATGCGCCAGTGAGTCTGAAGTTCCCGTGCCCCGGCAGTCCGCCGGCCCCTCCGTGCCCGATGGGCACGCGGATCCCGGACTGCCTCATCGGCATGCCGTGACCAGCAGGCGCCCCCGCGCCGTCCTCGGCGCAGTCGTCCTCGGCGCAGTCGTCCTTGGCGCAGTCGTCCTTGGCGGACACCCAGTACCCCCGCGACAGCGTTGCGGGAGTCCCCCTGTCGCACGCGGCATGCCGGCCCTTCTCCACCGCCACATGACCCCCGGAAGTGCCTCATGTACGAAGAGCTCGCAGCCATCAACGCCCGCCCCGCCGTCTACGCGGAGGTGACCACCCCGGACCTGTGGACCGACCCGCACATTTCCGAGCGGATGCTCCGCGCTCACCTCGACCCGCACGTCGATCTGTCCTCCTACCGGGCGGAGTACGTGGAGCGGATCGTGGCCTGGATCATCAACCGCTTCGGTGTCGGCACTGGCCTGCGCGTCGCGGATTTCGGTTGCGGCCCCGGCCTCTACACCACGCGCCTCGCCCGTACCGGTGCGTCCGTCACCGGGCTGGATCTTTCCTCCCGCTCGCTCGACCACGCCACGTCACTGGCGCGCGCCGAGGGCCTGTCCGTCCGCCATCTGCGCCAGGACTACCTCACCTACCGTGACGACGCTCGATACGACCTGATCATCCTGGTCATGCGTGACTACGGTGCGCTGCCCCCGAACGGCCGGCAGGCGCTCCTCCGTACGGTCCGCGAGCACCTCGACGCAGGCGGTTCCTTCGTCTTCGACGTCGACTCCGCATCCGCGTTCGCCCACGTGCGGGAGCAGGCGACCTACGCGCCGTCCCTCATGGACGGATTCTGGTCCGCCCGGCCCTATTTCGGCTTCCACAACACCTACCGGTACGAGCGCGAGCACGTGTCGCTGGACAAGTACGAGATCTTCCAGGCCGACGGCAGGAAGACCTACTTCAACTGGGTTCGCTACTTCACCCCGCAGGAGCTGATCGGTGAGTTGAAGGAAGCCGGTTTCGCCGACGTCGACGTCCTCGGTGACCTGACCGGATCGCCCTACGACAGCACGGCCCCGCAGTTCGCCGCCGTCGCGACGACGGCGAGCAGTGCGGGCTGACCTGCCGGTGTCGGTGCCGGAGGCGGTGCAGGTGCCGCTGTGACCGGACGTGCCCGCGTGGTCAGGCCGAGGAGGCCCCCGCGGCCTGACCACGCGGGCCGATGACGAGGGCACCGCGTAGCCGTCGATCAGCGTGCTCGCGCCTCGCCCTCGTCACCGTGGGCACCGGGGTGACCTGCATGACGGTGACCTGCATGAGGGTGTGGGTCACGGTCGTCTCAGGCGGAACGGTCGTCTCAGGAGAAGAGGACCGACCGCAGGAGCAGGCGTTCGGATGCTCGTGCCCCTGGACGCAGGGTGTAGGTCGCGCCCTGGCAGTCGGCGTCGAGGAAGACGGTCGCGGTGGCGTCCGTCTGGTTGCTGGGTGCCCGGCTGGGCGAGCCCGGCTCCGATGCCGGCCCTTGCACGTTGACGCATGTACCGCTGGGCGGGTTGTTCAGGAAGCCGACGGCGTCGTAGCCCTCGGTGGTGGTGTAGGTGTAGCGGAACTGGCCGGCTGCCGCGGAGGCCGTGCCGGGGGTCACCACAAGGAGTGCGACGGCGCTGCAGACGGCACCGGCGGCCGTCGTGAAGGAGTGACGCTTCACAGTGATCTCTCTCTGCCGGGATCAGGACAGTGCGGTGCTCCCCCGGCCTGGAGGGCGGTAGGCGCTTCGTCCCCCGAACGGGCACGCCGAATCGGTTCCCCTTGCGGCAGTTGGCCCATCGCGCGGGTACGGTCCCGGCCGGGTGCGTGCCGGCACTGCACGGAGTCGTCCGCAGGACCGGACATCGGTCCGTCAGAGCTGTCGCGTGGTGAACAGGGTGGTCCCACGCTCCGCGTCCACTTCCTTCAGCTCGGTCTCGGTGAACCCGACCTTGGCCAGCACGCGGCGCGAAGCGGTGTTCCAGTCCCAGACCGTGGCCCACAGACGTGCGTATCCGGACGATCTCGCCCGGTCCAGAACGGCCAACGACGCCTCGGTCGCATACCCCTGACCCCACACTCGGCGTAGCAGCTCGAATGCCAGTTCCGGTTCGCCTGCCGGTCCTCGCCCGCTGTCGACCAGCCCGCAGTAGCCGATGACGTCTCGAGAGGCCTTCCGCTCGATCGCCAGCAACCCGGTCGACCACAGTTGGTCGGTGCGGATCGAATCCTCGAGCTCCGCGACCGTGGGGTGTCCTTCCGCGTCGATCCGGCGGTGCGGTGGCACTCGTGGGTCGCGTTCGGTCCACAACTCCCGCTGGACGACAGCCTCGGCCACCCTCCAGGGTCTGAGCACCAGGCGGCTCGTCTCGAGTACCACCTCGCCGCGCGGCGTGCCAATGGTCATGACAGCGACCATCTCACGGTGGGCGAAGGCGCCGTATCAAGGGGTGCGGCCCATGCCTTGGCGAGCCCCGCGCGCTCGGTCCCGATGTCGACCGCCGCATCCACTGCCCCGGTGACGCACACCGGCCTGGTGGTGAAGCCGACCGTGACGTCCCGGGTGCTCGGGGGAAGCGACGTTGCCCCGTCCTTGCCCCGGCAGCGCTTTCCGGCGTCGAGCTGTGCCCCTGATCATGTGGGCCGGCAGAGGAGGGGACGCATGCACGCACAGGCTTCGTCGGAGGCGGAGTACGCCCAGGCGCGGTCGCGGCGCGGCACCCGGCGCGGCGGGGCGCCCGCAGGCGGGGCGTCCGTGAGCGAGGCGATGCTCGCCCTGCAGCGCACGGCGGGCAACGCCGCGGTCACCGCCATGGTCCAGCGCAGTCGCCACGAGCACGGCGACGGGTGCGGCCCGACCGGCTGCGGCGGGTCCGGGGTCGTGCAGCGCGCCAAGGCCAAGGACTGGAAGCTGGGGTCGACGAGCACCGAGCTCGCCGCCGTGAAGGCCGGCCACCCCGGCGATCCGTTGGTGGACACGCTGCACCACATCATTCCCAAGTCGCTCTTCCAGCCGTTCCTCGCCCTGCTGAGCCCGTCCCAGGTCCTGCAGATCACGACGGATCTGGCGCCCCTGGCTCCGGCGGCGTTCGCCTCGCCCAACACCGACAAGGCGCTCAAGAACCTCCCGGCAAACTTCCGCATCGGTCCCCGGCCCGAGGACAGGTCCGACGACCCGGGCAGCGGCCTCGACGTGAACACCACCGCCTCGGGCAACACCACGCCCCGCTCCGAGCAACTGGAGAACGTCTACCACTACATGGAGGCCGCCATCACCGCGGGCGCGGTGACCCAGACGGACTTCGACACCCTGTTCCTCGCCCCGATGATCGACGCGTGCACACAGCACGGGACGGCCATCAACATCGACCCGGCGCGTGCGACCTGGGTCACTGATCCCGCCACGGGGAAGTACCACAAGCCCTGAGACCTCGGGAGACAGCGGGCTCGGTGGCCACCCGCCCGGTCACCGAAGCCGGAGGAGCATGGAACCGGTACTCGCGACGCTCCACTCCCCCAGCGGCCATCCGGTGCCGGCGACGACCGCCCGTCCGGGACTACTTCGCGGCCTGCGTCGTGCGGGGGCGGAGCGCGAGAGCCAGTAGTGGTCCTGCCGCCAGCAGGACGGCGAGGGCGGCGTAGCCGAAGGTGAGGGTCGAGACGGTGGCGACGGCGGCGACGAGCAGAGGGCCACCGGCGTCACCGAGTTCGCGGCCCAGCTCGGCCGAGCCCATGGTCTGGCCCATGCGTTCCTCCGCGGTGGAGGCCGCCAGGGCGGCGAAGCCGAGCGGGGTGATCAGGCCGGTGCCGGTTCCGATGAGGGCGGCGGCAAGCAGGACGCCCACCAGGCCGGGCAGCATGGCGGCCGCGAGGCCGGCAGCGGTGATGACAAGTCCGGTGAGCAGTCCGGTGCGTGTGGTCAGGCGCCCGGCGTCGAGGGCGCGCCCTGTCCTGGGCTGGACGAAGGCGGCAGTGGCGGCGAGTACGGACACGGCGGCCCCGGTGGCGACGGTGCCGAGGCCCGCGGCGGCGCCGGAGACGGGCAGGAAGCCGACGCCGACGGA
>NZ_JACADT010000500.1:0-4116 GCF_013421635.1 Streptomyces sp. UH6
ACCCGGTGCGGGTCGGCGGCGGCGCCGGTGAGGATCAGGGTGGGCGTCGTCGGTGAGGTGAACAGTGGCAGGGAGAAGTCCAGCTCCAGGCCCGCGGAGACGACGGCTATCGCGGGCGCGGGCGCCTGCCCGGACGCCTCGCGGCGGGCGGCGAACTCCTTGCGGGCGCGGGCCGGCCGGTACCCCTCCTGCCGGACCGTTTCGGCACCGACCACGACGACGTCGGCCAGGGCTCGCAGCGTGCCGAAGATCCGCATGTCCGCGGCGCTGGAGATGGGGTGCGAGCGGCCGTCGTGCTGGGCCGCGCCGTCGAGGGTGGAGACCATGTTGGCGCGCAGCCAGGGCTCACGGCTGCCGGGCCCGCCCTGCGGGTCGGTGGGGTGGGTGGGGTACGCGTAGGCGTCGGCCAGTTCGTCGAGGGTCCACTCGCGGTCGGCGGCGGCCGCGGGGGTGGCTGTCTCTTGGGTCACAGGGAACAGGCGTCGCATGACACGCAGTGTGACATGCCGCTTAACATGGGGAAGCGTGTCGCCTTCCACCTCCGCCGCCGGTCGCGGACCCATAGCCGAAACGGCCCCGCAGTCCCTGTGCGCCCGTGAGCCCCACGTTCCCGCCGACCGCCTGGTGGCGGAGATGGTGCCGCCGCCGCGTTTCGGCTCGGCCCGCTTCGGGACGTACATACCGGACCCGAACCAGCCGAGCCAGAGCGAGGCGGTCCGCGTCCTCGAGGGGTTCGCCGCCTCTCTCGACGGGGCCCCGGCGGACGGCGGCGGCGGTGCGATGCGCCGGCTGTTCGGCCGCGGCAGGGCGAAGCCCTCCGCACCGGCCGGACCGCGCGGCGTCTACCTGGACGGCGGGTACGGCGTCGGCAAGACCCACCTGCTCGCCTCGTTGTGGCACGCCACCCCGGCGGAACCGGCGCTGAAGGCGTTCGGCACCTTCGTCGAGCTGACCAACCTGGTGGGCGCGCTCGGGTTCCAGCAGACCGTGAAGACCCTCTCCGGGCACCGGCTGCTGTGCATCGACGAGTTCGAGCTCGACGACCCGGGCGACACCGTGCTGGTGTCCACGCTGCTGGGGAAGCTGGTGGACGCCGGGGTCGCGCTGGCCGCCACCTCCAACACGCTGCCGGGCAAGCTGGGCGAGGGCCGGTTCGCGGCGGCGGACTTCCTCCGCGAGATCCAGGGCCTGTCCGCGCACTTCCGCGCGCTGCGCATCGACGGCGAGGACTACCGCCACCGTGGCCTGCCGGAGGCGCCGCCGCCGTTCTCCGACGAGCAGGTGCGGCGCGTCGCCCACGCCACGCCGGGGGCCGCCCTGGACGACTTCCCCGCGCTGCTCGACCACCTCTCACGGGTCCACCCCAGCCGGTACGGCGCGCTCACCGACGACCTGGCCGCGGTCTGCCTCACCGGTGTGACGGCCGTGCCGGACCAGTCCACGGCGCTGCGGCTGGTGGTCCTCGCCGACCGGCTGTACGACCGTGAGGTGCCGGTGGTGGCCTCGGGGGCGCCGTTCGACGAGCTGTTCAGCGCCGAGATGCTGGCCGGGGGGTACCGGAAGAAGTACTTCCGGGCCATCTCGCGGCTGACGGCGCTGGCCCGCGACGCCAAGCCGCTGGTCGAGGCCTGACCGTCCCGCCCGGCGGCCCCCGGCCGGGGCGGCACCCGTCGGACCGGCACCGATCCGACCGGCGCTGATCCGAGCGGCACCGATCCGACCGGCACTGATCGGGCGGGCCCGGGGTACCCGGCGCGGCATGAGCACTCGTTACCCTCCGCTCGGACCGTCCTACTGGATGCGGACGGCCCCCGGCGACGAGCCGTATCCCTCCCTGGCCTCCGACGTGGACGTGGACGTCGCGATCATCGGCGCGGGCATGGCCGGCCTCAGCACGGCGCACGAGCTGATGCGCGCCGGCCGGACCGTGGCCGTGCTGGAGGCGGGCCGGCTGGCCGGCGGTGTCAGCGGGTACACCACCGCCAAGCTGACCGCCCTGCACGGCATGGTCTACGCGCGGCTGCACAGGACCCGCGGCGCCGAAGGGGCCCGCCTGTACGCGCGGTCGCAGACCGAGGCGGTCGAGCACGCCGCGGCCCTGGTCGAGGAACTCGGCATCGACTGCGACTGGGAACCCCGCAGCGCGTACTCCTACGTCACCGACCCCGCTCGGGCCGACGAGGCCAAGGCGGAGGCGGAGGCGGCCCGGGCGGCGGGACTGCCGGCGGTGTTCACGCAGGTCACCGGGCTGCCGTTCCCGGTGGCCGGGGCGGTGCGGGTCGACGGACAGGCCCAGTTCCACCCGCGTTCCTACCTGCTGGCGATCGCCGCCGACCTGGCCGCGCAGGGGGCGCTGATCCTGGAGAACACCCGCGTCACCGGCCTCACCGAGGGCGAACCCCACCTCCTGGAGACGGACACCGGCAGCGTGGTGCGCGCCCGGGACGTCGTGGTCGCGACCCACTACCCCGTCTTCGACCGGGCCCTGCTGTTCTCCCGGCTGAAGCCGCGCCGCGAGTTCGTGGTGGCCGGGCGGATGCCGGACTCCCTGGACCCGGACGGCATGTACATCACCTCCGAGGAGAACACCCGGTCGGTGCGGACCGCGCCGCTGGACGCCCCGGGGAAGCGGCTGCTGATCGTCACCGGCGAACACGTCCTGCCCGGCACCGGCGACCCTGAGGAACGCTTCCGGCGGCTCGCGGACTGGGCGGTGGCCAACTTCCCCGGCGTCGAGCCGGCGTACGGCTGGGCCACGCAGGACACCGACGCCACCGACACGGTGCCGCTGGTCGGGCCGCTCCACCCGGGGGCGCGGGGGCTGTGGGTGGCCACCGGGTTCCGCGGCTGGGGCATGAGCGGCGGCATCATGGCCGGCCGGCTGCTCGCCACCTTGATCGACGGCGGCACCAGCCCGTGGGCCGGACTGTACGACCCGCGCCGGGTGCTGCCGGTGGTCCGGGAGGCGCCCCGGTTCCTCCGGACCCAGACGGAGGTGGCCAAACACTTCGTCGGCGACCGGCTGGCGGCCGCGTGCCGGGCGACGCCGGTGGAGGACATCGAGCCGGGGGACGGAGCGGTGGTGCGGGTGGGCGGTGAGTCGCTGGCCGTCCACCGGGACGACGAGGGGGCCCTGCACGCGGTCTCGGCCCGCTGCACGCACCTCGGCTGCCTGGTCGGCTTCAACGCCGCGGAGCGCGCGTGGGAGTGCCCCTGCCACGGCTCCCGCTTCGCCCCCGACGGCTCCGTCCTCCAGGGCCCGGCGACCCGGCCGCTCGCCCGCCGCGACCTCCGCCACCGCCACGACACCCCGCCTTCCTGACACGGCCCCGCGCCCCTGGGGGCGCGCCCCCTCCCGTGGCCGCGGGAGGGGGCCTCGGCCGGAGCACCACCTCGGCCTGAGCACCGCCCGGGGGTTTGGCAGACTGTCCCCGTGACCACGTCGCCCTTCACCATCACCACCGACCCCCGGGACGAGAAGCCCCAGTACGTGCTGCCGCTCGTGGTGCGGCTGGAGAAGACGGATCCCCCCGCCCGCACCGACGCGCTGGAGACCTCCGCCCGTGCGGTGCTGACCGTGCTGGACGACCCGCGCTCGAGCGGCGACGGCGAGTGGGCGGAGGCGGTCGAGGCGTGGCAGGACGCGCGGATCCGCAAGGTGGTCCGCCGGGCCCGGGGCGGCGAGTGGCGCAAGGCGCAGACGCTGCCCGGGATCACCGTGAACGGAAGGTCCGCCGAGGTGCGGGTGTACCCGCCGGTCCCCCTGGACGGCTGGCCCAGGGAACTGGCCAAGCTCCAGGTCTCCGGCACCGACCTGGACGACCCGGAGCCCCCGCCGCCCGCCGACCCCGCCACCCCGGTGCTCTGGCTCAACCCGGAGGTGCACATGTCGGCCGGCAAGACGATGGCCCAGACAGGCCACGCCGCCCAGCTGGCCTGGTGGGAACTGTCCGGCGCCGACCGCGCCGCCTGGCGGGACTCCGGTTTCGCCCTCGCGGTCCGCACCGCCTCGCCCGAGCGCTGGGCGCGCCTGCTCCGGTCGGACCTCCCCGTGGTGCGCGACGCCGGTTTCACCGAGATCGCGCCGGGCTCGTGCACGGTGATCGCCGGCCACCC
>NZ_JACADT010000501.1:0-4097 GCF_013421635.1 Streptomyces sp. UH6
GCTGGCCGCCGGTGAGGTGCCGGGGGCCGAACTGACCCGTGTGATCGACAACCGGCCCCGGCCGGACGCCGCCGCCCCGCAGTGCCCGATAGCCGAGGCGCTGGAGGTCTGCGACCTGATCGTCGAGGCGGCCGGACAGGGCTTCGTCCGCGAGTGGGGCGTCCGCATCCTCGCCTCCGGCACCGACCTGCTGGTGGCGTCCACCGGCGCCCTCACCGACGACGCCCTCGCGGCGCAGCTGCACGCGACGGGCCCGGGCCGGGTCTATTTCACCGGCGGCGCGGTCGGCGGCCTCGACCTGCTCCAGGCGGTGCGCGGCCTCGGCGAGCTGACCGAGGTCCGGCTCACCACGACCAAACTGCCGGGCACCCTCGAACAGCCGTGGATGGACGAGGAACTGCTGTCGCGGCTGCGCGGAGCCACCGGGCCGGTGGAGGTCATGTGCGCCACCGCCCGCGAGGTCCCGGTCAGGTTCCCCCGCTCCACCAACGTGGCCGCCTCGGTGGCCCTCGCGGTGGGCGACCCGGACAAGGTCGAGGTCCGCGTGGTCGCCGACCCGGCGGCCACCCTGACCCGGCACGTCGTCGAGGCGTCCGGCCCGCACGGGCACTACCGCTTCGAGGTCAACCACGCCCCCGACCCCGCCAACCCCGCCACCAGCCAGGTCGTCCCGCACGCGGTGCTGCGCGGCATCGGCGCCCTCACCGGACGGAAGGGACAGATCCTGTGACCCGGACAGCGACGACCCGGACAGCGACGACGCGGACGCCGGTGCACGTCGAGGAGGCCGGCGAGGACGGACCGCTGGTGCTGTGCCTGCACGGCATCGGCTCCTCCTCCGCCTCCTTCGCCGCCCAGCTCGAGGGCCTCGCCCCGGTGGCCCGGGTGGTCGCCTGGGACGCCCCGGGCTACGGCAGGTCACCCGATCCCGACGGCCCGCTGACCCTCGACGACTACGCGGACACCGCGGCCCGGCTGATCGCCGAACGCGGCGGCAGCGCCCATGTCGTCGGCGTCTCCTGGGGCGGCGTGATCGCCATGCGGCTCGCCGTGCGCCACCCGGAGCTGGTCGCCAGCCTGGTGATCGCCGACTCCACCCGGGGCTCCGGCGCCGACCAGGAGAAGGCCGCCGCCATGCGGGCCCGCGGCGGGCAGCTCGCCGAGGCCGGCCCCCGGGCCTTCGCCGAGCAGCGCGCCCCCCGCCTGCTCTCGCCGCAGGCCACCCCCGAGCAGGTGGGCAGGGCCGTCGACATCATGGCCGACGCGATCCGCCTGCCCGGCTACGCCCACGCCGCCGAGTCCATGGCCGCCACCGACCTCACCAGGGAGCTGGAGAGCATCACCGCGCCCGCCCTGGTGCTGTGCGGTGAGGACGACCGGATCACCGGGATCGAGGAGAGCCAGGTCATCGCCGGCGCGATGCGGCGGGGCGTCTTCGTGATCATGACCGGCGCGGGCCACCTGGCCAACCAGGAGCAGCCCGCCGCCTTCAACGACTGGGTCCGCGCCCATCTGCGGATCGCCGCGCGGCTCCCCGAGTCCGACTGACCCCCACCCGACCCCCACCTCCCGCACCGAACACCGCGAACAGGAGCAGTCATGCCTCTCACCACCACCGAGTACGACAACGGCGGGGACCTCGCCAAGTACACCGACCAGCTCATCGCGAGCAAGGACTCCCGCGACCCCGACTGGGGCACCCTCTCCTTCCAGGAGAAGGCCGGCCCGCAGTACCGCCGCGCCCAGATCCGCTACGTCGGCTCCGGCGCCACCGGCAACCACGAGGACGACTCCCGCATCATCCCGTCCGGCGGCTTCACCTTCTCCAACATGCTGCTGCCCCCGGGCGCCGAGGGGCCGGCCCACACCCACCACGACGTGGAGGAGGCGTTCTTCGTCCTGGAGGGCCAGGTCCGCGTCGGCATCCACCGCGGCGCCGACGAGGTCGAGTACCGCACCCTCGGCTACCGCGACATGATCGTCGTCCCGGCCGGCGTGACCCGCTCGCTGAAGAACGAGGGCGACACCGACGCGCTGTTCTGCGTGATCATCGGCACGCAGAAGCCGCAGGTGCCGACCTACCCGGAGTACTCGCCGCTGTACGGCGTCACCCGTGACTGAGCGGCGCACCGTCGTCGTCACCGGCGCCGGCCGTGGCCTCGGACTGGCCACGGCCCGCCGGGCCGGCGCCGACGGATTCCACGTCGTCGTCGCCGAACTCCGCGAGGAGTGGGGCGAGAAGGCGGTCGCCGAACTCCGCGGCGAGGGCCTGGCGGCCGACTTCGTCCGCTGCGACGTCGGCGACCCGGCGTCGGTGGCGGAGATGGCCGCCGCCGTCGGTGGGCTGACGGGCGGCACGCTGTACGGCCTGGTCAACAACGCGGGCCTGGCGGACGCCGTGGGCGGGCGGTACTTCCACGAGATCGAGGTCGAGGACTTCGACCGCATCATGACGGTCAACGCCCGCGGCCCCTGGCTGGTCGCCAAGGCGCTGCTCCCGCTGATCCTCGCGAACGGCGCCGGACGCATCGTCAACGTCGCCTCGGACGCCGCCCTCTACGGCTCCCCGCGCCTCGCGCACTACATCGCCTCCAAGGGCGCCCTGATCGCCCTCACCCGGGCGATGGCCCGCGAGACCGGCGACCACGGGATCACCGTCAACGCCGTCGCCCCCGGGCTCACCGAGAGCGAGTCTTCCGAGCGGATCCCCGAGGAACGGCACACGCTCTACCGGCTCAACCGGGCCATCTCCCGCCCCCAGCAGCCGGACGACCTCACCGGACTCATCGCCTTCCTCCTCTCCGAGGAGTCCCGCTACCTCACCGGCCAGACCGTCGCCGTCAACGGCGGCTTCACGATGCACTGACCTTCTCCAGGAGACAGCACGATGGATCTCGGACTCACCGGCCGCACGGTGCTGGTCACCGGCGGCAGCTCCGGCGTCGGCCTCGCCACCGTCCGGATGCTGCTCGACGAGGGCGCCCAGGTCGCCACCTGCGGCCGGCGCCCCGAGGCCCTGGAGCGGATCGGCCCGCACGAGCGGCTGCACACCACGGTCTGCGACATCCGCGACGCCGAGGCCGTCGCCCGCATGGTGGACGGCGTGCGGGAGCGGTTCGGCGCGCTGGACGGCCTGGTCAACAACGCCGGGCAGTCCCGGATGAAGCCGTTCGCCGAGTGCACCACCGAGGACTGGCGCGACGAGCTGGAGCTCAAGTTCGACGGCGTCCTCAACCCCCTCAAGGCGGCCCTGCCGCTGCTGAGGCGCTCCGACGCGGCCGCCGTCGTCAACATCAACGCGGTGCTCGCCAAGGAGCCCTCGCCCCGCCTGATCACCACCAGCGCCGCCCGGGCCGGCATCCTCAACCTCTCCAAGTCGCTCTCCCGCGAACTCGCCGCCGACGGTGTCCGGGTCAACTCCGTCTGCCTCGGCCTCATCGACACCGGCCAGTGGGAGCGGCGGTACCGGGCCGCGGAGACGGACCGGAGCTACGACGCGTGGCAGGCCGCCCTCGCCGCCGACCGGGGCATCGCGCTGGGCCGCCTCGGCCGCGCCGAGGAGGTCGCCTACGCCGTCACCGGCCTGCTCTCCCCGCGCGCCTCCTACATCACCGGCATCAGCGTCGACGTCTGCGGCGGCATCAGCCACGCCGCCTGACCCCCCGCGCCCCACCAGCCCCAGGAGCCCCACCCATGACCACGCCCAACGGCGGCGACCTGCTGGTCGCCACGCTCCGCGCGCTCGGCGTCGACACCGTCTTCGGCATTGTCAGCGTGCACAACCTGCCGCTGGTCGAGGCCGTCGACCGCGACCTGCGCTTCGTGCCCGTGCGGCACGAGGCGAGCGCCGTCAACGCCGCCGACGCCTACGGCCGCGCCCGTGGCACCCTCGGCTGCGCGCTCACCTCCACCGGCACCGGCGCCGGGAACGCCGCCGGCTCGCTGATCGAGGCCCTCTCCGCCGGCACCTCGGTCCTCCACATCACCGGCCAGATCGACAGCGAGTACCTCGGTCAGGGCCGTGGCTTCATCCACGAGACCAAGGACCAGCTCGGCATGCTGACCGCGGTCTCGAAGTACGCCGCGACCGTCACCGA
>NZ_JACADT010000502.1:0-4087 GCF_013421635.1 Streptomyces sp. UH6
CCGCGTGGAGGACGCGGACGACGCGAAGGGCGGCTCCCCCTGAGGGGAGCCGCCCTTCGGGCGTCGTGACCCGGTCCGTCACCGGTGGTCCGCCCCGGCGTCCGGGACACCGGGGGCGCGTCACCTCACGACGGTGTCACCTCACGACGGTGTCACTTCTTCTTGGCGCCGCGCTTCTCGCGGACCCGGACCGAGATGTGGATCGGGGTGCCGTCGAAGCCGAACTCCTCGCGCAGGCGGCGCTCGATGAACCGGCGGTAGCCGGCCTCGATGAAGCCGGAGGCGAAGAGCACGAACCGCGGCGGCTTGGTGCCCGCCTGGGTGCCGAAGAGGATGCGCGGCTGCTTGCCGCCCCGGACGGGGTGGGGGTGGGCGGCCACGAGTTCGCCGAGGAAGGCGTTGAGGCGGCCGGTGGGCACCCGGGTCTCCCAGCCGGCCAGCGCGTTCTCGATGGCCGGGACCAGCTTCTCCATGTGGCGGCCGGTCCGCGCGGAGACGTTGACCCGCGGCGCCCAGGCGACCTGGCCGAGCTCGGTCTCGATCTCGCGCTCGAGGTAGTAGCGGCGCTCCTCGTCGAGGGTGTCCCACTTGTTGAAGGCGAGCACCACGGCGCGGCCGGCCTCGACGGCCATGGTGACGATCCGCTGGTCCTGCACCGAGATGGACTCGGAGGCGTCGATCAGGATGACCGCGACCTCCGCCTTCTCGACGGCCGCGGCGGTGCGCAGCGAGGCGTAGTAGTCGGCGCCCTGCTGGAGGTGGACCCGCTTGCGGATGCCCGCCGTGTCGACGAACTTCCAGGTCACGCCGCCCAGCTCGATGAGTTCGTCGACCGGGTCGCGGGTGGTTCCGGCCAGCTCGTTGACGACGACGCGCTCCTCGCCCGCCACCTTGTTGAGCAGGGAGGACTTGCCGACGTTGGGGCGGCCGATCAGCGCGATGCGGCGGGGGCCGCCGACGGCGGTGCCGAAGGACTGCTCGGGCGCCTCGGGCAGCGCCTCCAGGACGGCGTCCAGCATGTCGCCGGTGCCGCGGCCGTGCAGCGCGGAGACGGGGTGGGGCTCGCCCAGGCCCAGGCTCCACAGGTAGGAGGCGTCGGCCTCGCCGCTGGGGCCGTCGACCTTGTTGGCGCACAGCACGACGGGCTTGCCGGCCTTGCGGAGCAGGCGGACGACGCCCTCGTCGGTGTCGGTGGGGCCGACCTTGGCGTCGACCACGAAGACGACCGCGTCGGCGGCGTCGATGGCGTACTCGGCCTGGGCGGCGACGGAGGCGTCGATGCCGAGGACGTCCTGCTCCCAGCCGCCGGTGTCGACGACCTTGAAGCGGCGGCCGGCCCACTCGGCCTCGTAGGTGACGCGGTCGCGGGTGACGCCGGGCTTGTCCTCGACGACCGCCTCGCGACGGCCGATGATGCGGTTCACCAGGGTGGACTTGCCGACGTTGGGGCGGCCGACGACGGCGAGGACGGGCAGCGGGCCGTGTCCGGCCTCGTCGATCGCGCCCTCGACCTCCTCGGCGTCGAAGCCCTCTTCCGCGGCGAGCTCCATGAACGCCGCGTACTCGGCGTCGCCAAGCGCCCCGTGCTCGTACTCGGCCGAGCCGTCGGGCTGGATCTGGTCGTTCATGAAGTCGGTACCTCGTTGCTCATCGAATGGTCGGTGGCGCGCCGCGCGGGGCGGGTGCCACTACTCAAGTGTGACCCGGCGTCCGGTCAGACGCCTGGCCTTTTCCAGGTGCGCGGCCAGTTGTTCCTGGATGCGTGCGGTCGCCTCGTCGAGCGCCGCGCGGGTGCGCCGCCCCGTGCCGTCGCCCGCGTCGAACGGGTCGCCGAAGACGACGTCGATGCGGTGGCGCAGCGGGGGCAGCCCGGATATGAGCCGTCCGCGCCTGTCCGCGCTGCCCAGCACGGCGACCGGCACGATCGGGGCGCCGCTGCGGACCGCGAAGTAGGCGAGGCCGGCCCGCAGCGAGGCGAAGTCGCCCTCGCCGCGGGTGCCCTCGGGGAAGATGCCGAGGACGCCGCCGGCGGCCAGCACGCCCAGGGCGTCGGTGACCGCGGTGCGGTCGGTGCCGGCCCGGTCGACCGCGACCTGGCCGATGCCCCGCAGGAACGGGTCCAGCGGGCCGACGAACGCCTCCTTCTTGATCAGGAAGTGCGTCGGCCGGGGCGAGACGCCCATGACCATGGGGCCGTCGAGCATGTGGCTGTGGTTGACGGCGAGGATGGCCGCCCCGGTGGGCGGCACCTTGCCGGCGCCGAGCACGCGGGGGCGCCACAGCCCGTTCATCAGGCCGACGCCGATGCGCCGGCCGACCTCGGCCCCTCGGGGCGACGGCCCGCCGGCCCTTCCGGAACCGGTCGTTCCGCTCACGCGGCGGCTCGCTTCTCCTCGACCAGGGTGACCACGCACTCGATGACCTGGGCGAGGGTCAGCTCGGTGGTGTCGACCTCTACGGCGTCGTCGGCCTTGGCCAGCGGGGAGGTCTTGCGGCCGGAGTCGGCGGCGTCGCGCTTGAGGAGGGCCTCGCGGGTGGCGTTGACGTCGGCGCCCTTGAGCTCGCCGCTGCGGCGGGCCGCGCGGGCCTCCGGGGAGGCGGTGAGGAAGATCTTCAGGTCGGCGTCCGGGAGCACGGTGGTGCCGATGTCGCGGCCCTCGACGACGATGCCCTGCTCGGCCGAGGCGGCGATGGAGCGCTGCAGCTCGGTGATCCGGGTGCGCACCTCGGGCACGGCGGAGACCGCCGACACCTTGGAGGTGACCTCCTGGGTGCGGATCGGCCCGGCGACGTCGGTGCCGTCGACGTGGATCGTCGGGTTCAGCGGGTCGGTGCCCGAGACGATCTCCGGCTTGGACGCGGCGGCGGCGATCGCGGCCGGGTCGTCGACGTCGATCTCGTTGGTCACCATCCACCAGGTGATCGCCCGGTACTGGGCGCCGGTGTCCAGGTAGCTGAGGCCGAGCTGGGCGGCGACGGCCTTGGACGTGCTCGACTTGCCCGTGCCGGAGGGGCCGTCGATGGCGACGATCACTGCCGGTGCGGTACGGGCGGCGCTTTCCACGGTGGCGGACACCTTCCTGGGGCTGGGCGGTACTGACCGGGCGCGAACGCGCCCCGGACAAGGTTACCGGCCCCCGGGAGGTCACCCTCACGGGTGACCTGCCGCGGGGCTCCGCCCGTGGTGCGGCGGGCGGCTCAGGACCGGACGGCCCAGCCCCGCTCGCGCAGCGCCTGGGTGAGCGGGGAGACGCCCTGGGGCTCCACCATGAGCTGCACGTGGCCCGCCTGCTGGCCGGTGGCGTGCTCGATCCGGACGTCCTCGATGTTGACGCCGGCCTGCTCGGCGTCGGCGAAGATCCGGGCGAGCTGGCCGGGCTGGTCGGTGATGAGCACCACGACGGCCTCGTAGACGCGGGGGGCGCTGCCGTGCTTGCCGGGGACCCGGGTCCGGCCGGCGTTCCCGCGGCGCAGCACGTCCTCGACGCCGCTCGTGCCCTCCTTGCGGGCGGTCTCGTCCTCGGACTGGAGCGCGCGCAGCGCCCGGACGGTCTCGTCCAGGTCGGCGGAGAGGTCGGCGAGCAGGTCGGCGACCGGGCCGGGGTTGGCGGAGAGGATGTCGATCCACATCCGCGGGTCGGAGGCGGCGATCCGGGTCACGTCCCGGATGCCGGGGCCGCAGAGGCGGACGGCGGACTCGTCGGCGTGCTCCAGGCGGGCGGCGACCATGCTGGCCATCAGGTGCGGCATGTGCGAGACGAGGGCGACGGCGCGGTCGTGGGCGTCGGCGTCCATCACGATCGGCACGGCCCGGCAGAACGACACCAGCTCCAGGGCGAGGTTGAGCACCTCGGTGTCGGTGCCGGGGGTGGGGGTGAGGACCCAGGGGCGGCCCTCGAAGAGGTCGCCGGTGGCGGCGAGGGGGCCGGACTTCTCCTTGCCGGACATGGGGTGGGTGCCGAGGTAGGAGGTGAGGTCCAGGCCCCTGGCCTCCAGCTCGCGGCGGGGGCCGCCCTTGACGCTGGCGACGTCCAGGTAGGCGCGGCCCAGGCCGCGGTCCATGGCGTCGGCGAGCGCGCCGGCCACG
>NZ_JACADT010000503.1:0-4085 GCF_013421635.1 Streptomyces sp. UH6
GCGCGGCCAGGCCCACGGCCAGCCGCGCTATCAGGGCGGACGTCGCCCATCGGTTTCTCTTCCGCATGTGAGGCTCCTCGCACGAGTCCCCCCGCAGCACTCTGCCCCCGCGCCGTGGTGCCCGGCAGCCCGGGGAACCCGAGGCTGGGCCGAAGGGGCGACGGCGTGCTCCGGTCGGGGCAGGGGACGACACCCTCCCCGGCCGGATCGTCAGGACCCCTCGTCGCACAGGCCCGTACGGCAGCACACCGGCAGCCAGTCGGCCGCCGCCGCGCGCACACGCCGCAGCCGCTCCCGGTCGGGCTCCACCACGGTGAGGATCTCGAAGGCGCTGCCGGCGACCCCCGGGGAGCGGTACTCCGTCACCTGCTCGCGCAGCAGTGGGAGCCCCTGCCGGGCGACGTCCCGGCAGAGCTCCGGGAGGTCCAGCCCCCGCCGGGCGGAGGCGAAGTCCGAGCCCTCACCCGCGACCAGGGCGAGAAGCAGGTCCAGGAACCGCGCGCGGGCCGCCGCCGGAAGATCCTCCGCGAGGGCCGCCAGGGCGACGGACGCCACGGCGGGAGCCGGCTCCCACAGGTGCGTCGGACACCACACGTGCTGCTCGAGGTCGACCCCGGCCCCGACGTCGACCCCGGACTCGGCCTCGGCCTCGGCCTCGACCCTGGACTCGGCCGGATCCCGTCCGGGACCGCCGGCCAGCCGCCGCAGGTCCCGCGCGACGTGCTCCGCGGTGCCACCGCATCCGCAGAGCATGCCGCTCCAGTCCTGCCGTGCGCTCTCCGCGTCGATCAGCCGCATGGCTCCCACCTCCTGAACGGCGCGCGCACCCCGGGGGATCGGCCGATCCACGTGACGGCGGCCGACCGTGCCGCAGAAGCATGACACCCCGCTCCGGCCACCCCGCGGCGGGGGTGGCCCGCGCCTCCTACAGCGCCACGGACGACACCGTCTCCTTGGTCAGGCACACCGTGCCGTCGTCGGACGGCGGCTGGGACACGTACCCCTCGCTCAGGTAGAGACGGATGTTCCGCTCGCTGCCGACCCCCGTGTGCATCACCACGCGGGTGCATTCCGGATCGATGCCGGTCTCCGCGGTACGCAGCAGCCACCGGCCCACGCCACGGCCCCGCAGATCGGGCACGACGGCGAGACGGCCCACGTGCCAGTCGGAGTCGACCCGCCGGGTCCGCACCATGCCGAGCAGCCGTCCGTCCCGCCACAGGCCCGTGGTCTGCCAGGACGCCATCCACTCCCGGACCCGCTCCGGGGACTCGTGCAGCGCCGGGATGTCCAGACTGTTGTTGACCAGGGCCTCCTCCACCCAGCAGCAGCGCTGCAGCACCGTCACCTCGGGGGCGTCGTCGGGCGTCAGCGCGCGCAGGTAGGAACCCGGCAGCGGGCCGGCCGTCACGTCGGGACGCGACCGCTCGCGCAGCGGACGCAGGGCGTGCGAGACCCGGACCAGTTCCTCCAGCACGCCGACCGCCGTCTCGGCGGCGGCGGGGCCGGGACGGACCAGCCCGTCCCGCACCGTGTCGCCGATGCGCAGCGCGAGCGTGGAGCCCAGGGGCACCAGGCGCAGGGTGGTCACGACCTGCTTGGCGTGCTGCACCGAACGCGTTCCCGCCGAGGTGTGTCCGTAGCTGACGAAGCCCATCGGCTTCCACGCCCACTCGCGGCCCAGGTGGTCGAGCGCGTTCTTCAGGGTCGCGGGCATCCCGTAGTTGTACTCCGGCGTCACCACGATGAAGCCGTCCGCCGCGTCCACCAGCGCGCTCCAGCGCTTGGTGTGTTCATGCGCGTAGATGCCCGAGGACGGCTCCTCCTCCTCGTCGAGGAAGGTCAGGCCCAGGTCGCCGAGGGACAGGGGCACGAGTTCGACGTCGAGTTCGGCGGCGCGGGCCTCGATCGCCCCGGTCAGCCACTTGCCGATCGCCGGCCCGAGGGCGCCGGGACGGGTGCTGCACACCAGGACGATGACGCGGATCGTTTTCGTTGACATAGAAATGAACCTAGGGAGTAGATTGGTTCCATGTCAACGAAAACGTCGGCCGACACCGTGAACTGGCTGAATCCTGACGAGGAACGGGCATGGCGGGCCTACCGCCGGACGGTGACCGCCGTGCAGGCCGCGACGGCACGCGACCTGGCCGCGGTAGGGCTGTCGGACCCCGACTACGAGGTGCTCAGCACCCTGTCCGAGCGGCCGGACCACACGAGCACGCTGCGGGAACAGGCCGGCAAGATGCGATGGTCGCGCAGCCGTCTCTCCCGGCACGCCACCCGCATGGAGGCGCGCGGCCTCCTGCGACGCGAACCGGACCCCGCGGACGGCAGAGGCTGCTTCCTCGTCCTCACCGACCACGGGCTCCGGACGCTGGAGGACGCCGCCCCGGCCCACATGGCCTCGGTCCGGCGCCACTTCATCGACCGCCTCTCGCCCGAGGACCTTCGCGCGGTCGAACGCATCGCCGGGAAGCTGCGGGACGCCGACGACTGACCGGGCGCGGGCTGCCGCGGGCGTCGGCGGAGGGGGTCACCGCGCGTGCGAGACCGCCCAGTCGAGCACGCGGTCGGCGACCTGCTGCCAGCCGGGTGCGGCGGGCAGCAGGTGCGGCATGCCCGCGACCTCCTCGATCTCGGTGACCGTGTCGGACGTGTAGTGACGGGCGTTGGACCGCTGGACCTGGGGCGGCATCAGGTGGTCCTTCTCGGCGGAGACGAACAGCAGTGGTGCGCGGGCGTCGTTGCGGTAGTCGACGTACGTGCTGTGGTGGCCGGGACGCAGGGTGGCCAGGGCGCTGTCCCAGAAGACGGCTCCGGAGGCGGGGATCGCGTACCGCTCGTACAGCGCCCGGGAGTCCTCCTCGGAGAAGGTGTTGGTGAAGGCGTAGTGCCACTGCCCGGCGGTCAGCGCGACCGCGCGGTGCCGGTTGGCCGGGTTCCTCAGGACGGGGAAGGCCGCCTTGATCTGCGTCGGCGGCAGGACCGCGACGCCTTCCGTGGGCGCCGAGCAGAGCGCCACGCCGGCCGCTCCGTGTCCGCGGTCGAGCAGCAGCTGGACGAAGACGCCGCCGGCGGAGTGGCCGATCAGCACGGGAGGCCGGTCCAGGCCGCGGACCAGGGTCTCCAGGCTGCCGACGATCTGGTCGACGGTGACCTTCTCGATGGGGGCGGGGTCGGCGTTGAGGGCCTCGACCTCCCCCTCGAAGCCGGGATAGGCGGGCGCGAGGACACGGTAGCCCCGCTTCTCGTAGTGGTCGATCCAGTGCTCCCAGCTGCGGGGGGTCACCCAGAAGCCGTGAATCAGGACGACGGTGTCCGGAGTGCTCATGCCTGCCGGTCCTTCCGGAGGAGGGGGGTCAGCGGGTGGCGCGGTACGCGGCTTCGATCTGCCGCACGACGAGGTCCGGCCGGGACATCATCACGACGTGCGAGGCTCCTTTCGCCTCCACGGTCCTGCTCCCGGCGCGCCCGGCCATGAACCGCTGCACGGCCGGCGGGAGGACCCGGTCCGCGCCGGCCACCACGTACCAGGACGGCAGGGACCTCCACGCCGGCACACCGCTGGGCCCGGACAACCCGCCCAGGCTGCCCGGACGCTGCGACACCGCCATCACCGCGGTGGTGGCGGGCGGCAGGTCCTGGGCGAAGACGTCGTGGAACCTCGACGGGTCGATGTAGCCGTCGGCGTCGGTTCCGCCGGGCAGCGGCCGGGTCATGAGTGCGCCCTCCAGCTCGCTGCCCGGGAACCTCCCGGCCAGCTGCAGCGCGCTCTCGCCCTCGTCGGGTGCGAAGGCGGCCACGTAGACCAGGGCCTTGACGTGGTCGTGGCCACGGGCGGCGTTGGTGACGACCACCCCGCCGTAGGAGTGACCGACCAGGATGACGGGACCGGGCAGGGTGGCGACGACCGAGGAGACGTACGCGGAGTCACCGGCCGGGTCGCGCAGGGGATTGGCCGGGGCGACGACCTGGTGACCCGCTTTCAGCAGCCGGGCGGTGACGGCGTTCCAGCCGGACGCGTCGGCGAACACGCCGTGGACGAGGACGACGGTCGCACCGGTGGCACCACCGGAGCCGGA
>NZ_JACADT010000504.1:0-4082 GCF_013421635.1 Streptomyces sp. UH6
CGGGAAGCCGGGGCCCGGTGGAGGCTCGGGGAGCGGGGAGGTCAGCCCTCCTTGGACTCCTCGGCGGACTCCTCGGTGGACGCCTCGGCGGTCTCGGTGGACTCGGCGGCGGCCTCCTCCTCGTCGTCGCTCAGGTCGACGACCTCACCGTTGGTGTCCTTGACCGTGGCCGACTCGACGACCAGCGCCAGCGCCTTGCCGCGGGCGACCTCGCCGACCAGCATCGGGACCTGGTTGCCCTGGACGACCGCCTGGGCGAACTGGTCGGGGGACATGCCGGAGGACGCCGCACGCCGCATGAGGTGCTCGGTGAGCTCCTCCTGGTTGACGTTCAGCTTCTCCTTGTTGACCAGCGCGTCGAGCACGAACTGGGTCTTGATGCCCTTGATCGCGGCGTCACGGGTCTCGGTCTCGAACTCCTCGGCCGACTTGCCCTGGATCTCCAGGTACTTGTCGAGGTCCAGGCCCATCTGGCCGAGCTGGTGGTGCTCGAGGTTGTGCTTGCGGGTCTGGATCTCGTCCTCGAGCAGCTTCTCGGGGATCGGGACCTCGATCAGCTCGAGCAGCTTGTCCAGCACACGCTCCTGCGCCTGCGTGGCCTGGTCGTACTGCTTCATGTTCTCCAGGCGCTTGCGGCTGTCCGCCTTGAGCTCCTCGAGGGTGTCGAACTCGGAGGCGAGCTGGGCGAACTCGTCGTCGAGCTCGGGCAGCTCGCGGGAGGCGACCTGGCTGACCTTGACGGTGATCTCGGCCTGGTTGCCGGCGGCGGAGCCGCCCTTGAGCTCGGAGGTGAAGGTGGCCTCGCCACCGGCCTCCACGCCCTTGACGGCCTCGTCGATGCCGTCGAGCAGCTCGCCCGAGCCGATGGTGTAGCTGACGTCCTTGGCGATGCCGTCCTCGAGGACCTCGCCGTCGACCTTGGCCTCGAGGTCCAGGGTCACCACGTCGCCGTCCTCGGCGGCGCGCTCCACCGGAGAGGTGGTGGCGAAGCGCTCACGCAGCTGCTCGACCGACTTGGCGATGTCCTCGTCGGTCACCTCGACGGCGTCGACCTCGACCTCGATGCCGGAGAAGTCCTCGGGCAGCTCGATCTCGGGACGGATGTCGACCTCGGCGGTGAAGTTGAGCAGCTCACCGTCCTTGAGGTCCTTGATGTCGACCTCGGGCTGGCCCAGGACGTCGAGCTCGGCCTCGTTGACCGCCTGCGTGTAGAACTTCGGGAGGGCGTCGTTGATCGCCTCCTCGAGGACCGCACCGCGGCCGAACCGCTGGTCGATGACGCGGGCCGGGATCTTGCCCTTGCGGAAGCCCTTCACCGTGACCTGCTGGTTGATCTTCTTGTACGCCGCGTCGAGGCTGTCCTTGAGCTCCTCGAAGGGCACCTCGACAGTGAGCCGAACCCGGGTCGGGTTCAGGGTCTCCACGGCGCTCTTCACGGTTCGGTCTCCTTGTGGCTGACTGCTTGGGTTCGCCGGGACCAGAACGGTCCGGCGGATCGCGCACCGGGGTGGCTTCGGCGTCAGGCTCTGGAGCTTCACGGCTGACCGCACACGGGCGCGCTTGCATAGTAGCCGCAGCGGCCACACCACCCAAAAGGCGATCACCGGACCCCAAGGGGCGCCCGGTGATCGTCGATGTCGGGGTGGCGGGATTTGAACCCACGGCCTTCCGCTCCCAAAGCGGACGCGCTGCCAAGCTGCGCCACACCCCGTCTGGTGCGATCCGTAGGGTACACGCGGCACGGCCCGCCGGCCGCCGCTTTCCCCGCCGTCGGACGCGGGGTCGTGGCGGGGCGTCAGATGGCCGCAAACAGGCGGGCGGAGCGCCGCCGGGGGAGGGTCACGCGGAAGGGGAGATGCAGTCGGGTGCGACGACCCGCTAACATGCCTTCTGTCGCCGTGGCCCGGCCACCGGCGTCACCTGTGCGGGCGTAGCTCAATGGTAGAGCCCTAGTCTTCCAAACTAGCTACGCGGGTTCGATTCCCGTCGCCCGCTCCGAGGCCGAAGGCCCGGGACGAGAAGCGTGCTTCTCGTCCCGGGCCTTCGGCCGTCCCCGCCGCCCGCGGCCCCCGCGCCGCCCGGCCGGAAGAACGTTTCACCCGCGGTCGAGGCAACGTCACGCGGCGGTCAGATGTTTATCGAGTTGATCATTGCCGCGAGGGAATCGAGAAACCTCTGGATGTCGTCGGCCATTCCCGTCGACGCCAGGAAGAACCCGAAGAACATGGCGACGATCGCCGGCCCCGCCTTGAGGGATCCACCCCGAATCAGGACGACGAGGACGATTCCCAGCAGAAGCACCACAGACAGTGAAATGGCCACGCCTGATCACACCCTCGGTCGGTCCGCTTGCCGCCATGGGATGTACCCGGCCCATCCCCGGCCAACCCATCGTGCCATCCAACTCGCGCCCCCCACACGGCCGGTGGGACACGACCGACACCCCTCGACCACATGTTCGGGGTGCGAGAAAAAAACTATGACCCTACCGGATGGGACATTCGGCAATTCCTCCGAAAGGCATTGCCGATAATTCCCGCACAACCGTTTCCTCATATCCACAGGAGCCGCGTTGCCCCCACGTACGACCATGGGACCCATGCCCGACTTGGTGGCATTTGAGATGAAATAGGCATACCTAAAAGGGAGGTTCGCCCCCCGGACCCGGCCGCTCCGCATTGTGCCGATCGTCACAAGAACAAGAGACATCGCAGGTGAATCCGGGGGTATCCGAGGGTGAGGCGGTCATTCACCGACCCTGCGTTTTTCGGATTCGTACAACCGACGCTAGGGTGCCTCAGATGTTTCACGTTGCCTCGTCCCCCTCACGTGCGACGACGAACGTCCGGACTCTCCACCCCCGCCCGCGGGGTGGTCGCCGGTGAACGCGCCGCCGCAGCCGCACAGCAACCAGCGAAGCCAGCGCGATCCGCTCCCCCGGGCCGGGCGGCGGGACTCGTTCTTCGACAACGCCAAGTACCTGGCCATCGTCCTCGTGGCCATGGGCCACAGCTGGGAGCCCCTCCGCGACGACAACCGGGCCCTGGCCGTGCTCTACATGGTCGTGTACGCCTTCCACATGCCGGCGTTCATCGTGATCTCCGGTTACTTCTCGCGGTCGTTCGCGTTCAAGCCGCACCAGATCAAGCGCCTGCTGAGTGGTGTGGTGGTGCCGTACATCGTCTTCGAGACCGCCTACTCGCTCTTCCGCCGCTGGGCGCACGACCCCGACGCCCCGGTGAGCCTGCTGGACCCCTGGTACCTGACCTGGTTCCTGGCCGCCCTCTTCATCTGGCGGCTGACCACCCCGATCTGGCGCTCCCTGCGGTATCCGCTGGCCGTGGCCCTGGCGATCGCCATGCTGGCGACCGTCTCGCCGAAGATCGGCAACGACCTGGACATGCAGCGCGCCCTGCAGTTCCTGCCGTACTTCGTGCTGGGGCTGTGCCTGAAGCCTGAGCACTTCAAGCTGGTGCGCACCTGGCGGATGCGGATCGTGGCACTGCCGGTCTTCGCCGTGGCGCTGGCGGTCGGCTGGTGGGCCAAGGGCAACATGAACCCCGACTGGTTCTACCACCGCGACGCGGCCCAGGAGCTGGGCGGCGACTGGTGGATCGGCCCGCTGATGACGCTGGGCATGTTCGGCTGCTCGGTGCTGCTCACGGCCTGCTTCTTCGCCTGGGTGCCGGGCCGGCGGCTCTGGTTCACCGCGCTCGGCGCGGGGACCATCTCCGGCTACCTGCTGCACGGGTTCCTGGTGAAGGGCGGCATCTGGTTCGGCTGGTTCGACCACGTGAGCGGCCCGCTGGGCGTGCTGCTGTGCACGGCGGTGGCGGCGGCCGCGGTCACGGTCCTCTGCACGGCGCCGGTCCGCAAGGCGCTGAAGCCGGTGCTGGAGCCGAACCTGGACCGCTTCTTCCGGGAGGACGACGCCGCCGCGCGGGCGGCCAAGACCTCCGCCCCGGCCGAGGGGCCGGCCACGACGGACCGCCCGAAGGTCCCTGCCGGGGTCTGACCCCCGCCTCTTCCCGGCCGTCACGAAGGCCCTGCGGCGCCCTGGGCGCGGCGGGGCCTTCGTCATG
>NZ_JACADT010000505.1:0-4076 GCF_013421635.1 Streptomyces sp. UH6
CCTCTCAGCGGCACGACGGGCGACCGCCGCGGCCCCGTGCCAGGCTGGAGGCGTCAAGGATCTGCGGAAGGGAGTCATCACCATGATCACCAATGACTTCGCGCCCGGTTCCCCCTGCTGGCTCGACCTCGGCGCGCCCGACGTGCGCGAAGCCGCGGCCTTCTACGGCTCCGTGCTCGGCTGGGACTACGAGTCCATGGGCGAGAGCGAGGACATGGAAGGCGGCATGTTCCGCAAGGACGGCAAGATCGTCGCCGGGCTCGGCAAGCTGACCGAGGAGGGTGCCCGCTCGGCGTGGATGATCTACTACGGCGTCGAGGACGCGGACGCCACCACCCGGGCCGTGGAGCGCGCGGGCGGCACGGTGCGGGTGGCCCCGACGGACCTCGACGAATGGGGCCGGATGGCGCAGTACAGCGACCCCCTGGGCGGACAGTTCGCCGTCTGGCAGCCGGGCACGGACAAGGGCGTCGAGCTGGTGGACCAGCCGGGCTCGCTGTCCTGGACCGAGCTGTACACGAGCGACGCCACCGCCGCGAAGGAGTTCTACGGCGGCGTCCTCGGCTGGCGGTTCAGCGACATGGAGCTGCCCGGCGGCGGGGGCACGTACTCGATCATCACCCCCGCCGGGCTCCCCGAGGAACGGATGCACGGCGGCCTCATGGAAATGCCCGCGGAGAATCTCGGCCTGACGCACGGCAGGCCGTACTGGCACCCGGTCTTCAACGTCACCGACTGCGACGCCGCGGTGGCCAGGGTCACCGGGAACGGTGGCAGCGTGCAGATGGGGCCCGAGGACGCGGAGGGCGTCGGCCGGATGGCCGTCTGCCTCGACCGGTCGGGCGCGGACTTCGTGCTGCTCACCCCGGTCCCGGGCTGAGCCCCGTTCCCCGGTCCCGGGCCGAGCCCCGACGACACGGCCGGCGGCCGGTAGCTCCTCCGGGGGCGCCTGCCGGGTCTGCGCCCCCGGACGCGGAGGCTGCGGTCCGCGTCCGACCGGGTGACCCCGGAGGGCCTTGTGCTTCCGCCCCGCCCCGAGCCCCTGCTGTTACCCTGCTGGAGACGTTGATCGCTTGTTGAGGAGCCCAGACATGGTGGTGGACGACGACATCTCCGGGTGATCACCCGGCCCCGACAGGCCACCGGCCGGTGCGTGGAAGCGCCGCCGTCGTGGCCTCGACGTCGTCCCCTCCTCCCCCTTGTCTGCCACCGGGGCAGAAGCGTTCTGCCTCCTTCCTCACGAGGTCACCTCCATGTCCGACGCCCGCGTCGTCTGCTCCAGCCTGTCCTTCTCCTGGCCCGACGACACCCCCGTCTTCCAGGACCTGTCCTTCACCGTCGCCGCCGGCCGCACCGGTCTCGTCGCGCCCAACGGCACCGGCAAGAGCACACTGCTGAAGCTGATCGCCGGTGAACTGCGGCCCGGTGCCGGGTCGGTCTCCGTCTCCGGCACACTCGGCCACCTCCCGCAGACCCTGCCCCTGTCCGGCGGTCTCACGGTCGCCGAGGTGCTGGGCGTCGCCGCCGTCATCCGCGCCATCGACGCCGTGGAGTCCGGAGACGTCGCCGAGGAGCACTTCGCCACCATCGGCGACGACTGGGACATCGAGGAACGCACCCGCGCCCAGCTCGACCGCCTGGGCCTGGCCGGCCTCACCCTGGACCGGAGCCTGAGCACGCTCAGCGGCGGCCAGATCGTCTCCCTGGGTCTCGCCGCCCAGCTGCTGAAGCGACCCGACGTGCTCCTGCTCGACGAGCCCACCAACAACCTCGACGCCGACGCCCGCCACAAGCTCTACGGCGTGCTGGAGGACTTCGACGGCTGCCTGCTCCTGGTCAGCCACGACCGCGCGCTGCTCGACCGCATGGAGAGCATCGCCGAGCTCGAATCCGGCGAACTGCGTTTTTACGGCGGCAACTTCACCGAATACGAACAGGCGGTGCGGGCCGAGCAGGAGGCCGCGCAGAGGAACGTCCGCAATGCCGAGCAGGAACTGAAGCGCGAGAAGCGCGAGATGCAGCAGGCCCGCGAGCGCGCCGAACGCCGGCAGAGCAACGCCGTCCGCAACCTGAGGAACGCGGGGCTCCCCCGCATCTTCGCCGGGAACATGAAACGGGGTGCGCAGGAGTCCGCGGGCCGGGCGGGCCAGGTGCACGCCGGTCGGGTCGGCGAGGCGCAGGCCCGGCTCGACGAGGCCGGGCGCGCGCTGCGCGACGAGCAGCGCATCACCCTGGACCTGCCGGACACCCACGTGCCCGCCGGACGCACCCTCTTCCTCGGCGAGCAGCTCCGCGTCCGCCTCGGGGACGAGGAGGTGTTCGCCGCCGACGGCGTCGACCTGACGATCCGCGGCCCGGAGCGCGTCGCGCTGACCGGTCCCAACGGCGCCGGCAAGAGCACCCTGCTGCGTCTGCTGAGCGGCGACCTGGCGCCGGGGAGCGGCGTGGTCAGGCGGGCCGAGGGCCGGGTCGCCCATCTGTCGCAGCGCCTGGACCTGCTGGACCTGGACCGCACGGTCGCCGAGAACTTCGCCGACCACGCCCCGCGGCGGCCGGAGGCCGAGCGGATGAACCTGCTCGCCCGCTTCCTCTTCAGGGGGCCCCGCGCCCATCTGCCCGTCGGCGTGCTCTCCGGAGGGGAGCGCCTGCGCGCCACCCTGGCCTGCGTCCTGTGCGCGGAGCCGGCGCCGCACCTGCTGCTCCTGGACGAGCCGACGAACAATCTCGACCTGCTCAGCACGGGCCAGTTGGAGAGTGCGCTCAACTCCTACCAGGGGGCCTTCGTGGTGGTCAGCCACGACGAGCGGTTCCTGCGGGAGATCGGCGTGCGGCGGTGGCTGCGTCTGGCCGACGGCGAGCTCGGCGAAACGGGGCGCCCCGAGGTGTGAGCCGCCGGCGTGTCGACCTGGCCCGCGCCGAGGCGCACCGCCCCGCGGGCCGTACACCGATCACGTGGAACGGACCTCATGCCTCAGCCCCCTCTGCTCGCCCACGACCTCGTCCGCACGCTCGACGGCCGACGCGTGCTCGACGGTGTCTCCCTCACCGCCTCTCCCGGACACCGCATCGGCCTGATCGGAGAGAACGGCGTCGGCAAGTCGACCCTGCTGCGCCTGCTCGCCGGGACGGACGAACCCGACGCCGGCGACGTCGTCCGGCCCTGCGACCTGGGCTTTCTCCATCAGGAGATGCCGTACGACAGCGGCTCGACGATCGCCGCCGTCCTCGACGACGCCCTGCGCGAGGCCAGGGAGGACCTCGCCGAGCTGGAACGGCTCGCCGAGCGGCTCGCGCGGACCGCCGAGGACGCGCCCGGGTACGCCGACCTGCTCGACGCCTACGGCGGCCGCCTCGAACGCGCCCAGGAGCGGGAGGCCTGGGACGCCGACCGGCGTGCCGTGCTGGTGCTCGACGGTCTCGGCCTGGGCGCCTTCGGGCACGAGCGGACACTCGGATCGCTGTCCGGCGGCCAGCGTGGCCGGCTCGCCCTCGCCGCGCTGCTGGTCCGGCAGCCCTCCGCCCTGCTGCTGGACGAACCGACCAACCATCTCGACGACGACGCCGCGGCCTTCCTCGAGGAACGGCTGCGCGCCCTGCCCGGCGTCGTCGTCCTGGCCAGTCACGACCGGGCCTTCCTGGACGCGGTGTGCACGGACCTGGTCGACCTCGACCCGGCGGTGGACGGCCCGGTCCGCCACGGCGGCAACTACAGCGACTACCTGGCCGGGAAGCGCGCCGCGCGGGAGCGCTGGGAGCGGCGCTGGGCCGAGGAGCAGGAGGAACTCCAGGCCCTGCGGGTCTCCGCAGGGGTCACCGCGCACCGCGTCGCACCGGACCGGGGCCCGCGGGACAACGAGAAGATGGGCTACGGCCACCGCGCCGGCCGGGTCCAGAGCCAGATCTCCCGGCGGGTGCGCCAGGCCGTCCGCCGCCTCGAGGAGCTGGAGCGCTCCCAGGTCGCCGCGCCGCCCAGGCCGCTGCGGTTCGGGAGCACGGCGCTGGCCGCGCCGGTGGCGGAGGAGGAGGGGGACGGCCCGCTGGTGTCCCTGGACGGCGTGCGGGTGCCGGGGCGGCTC
>NZ_JACADT010000506.1:0-4074 GCF_013421635.1 Streptomyces sp. UH6
GCTGCCCGTGGGGGCTCTCGACCCCCGACTACCTCGCCTACCACGACGAGGAATGGGGCCGTCCGGTCCACGGCGACGACGCGCTGTTCGAACGGCTCTGCCTCGAGGCCTTCCAGTCGGGGCTCTCCTGGCTGACCATCCTGCGCCGCCGCGCCGGCTTCCGGGCCGCCTTCGCCGGGTTCCGGATCGCCGAGGTGGCCGCCTTCACCGAGGAGGACCGGACCCGGCTGCTCGCCGACCCGGGGATCATCCGCAACCGGGCCAAGATCGACGCCACGCTCGCCAACGCCGAGGTGCTGGCCGGGTGGAAGCCGGGCGAGCTCGACGAGCTGATCTGGTCCCACGCCCCCGCTCCCCGCCCGGCCCCGCGCACCCTGGCCGAGGTGCCCGCGGTGACGGCGGAGTCCACGGCGCTGGCCAAGGAGCTCAAGCGCCGCGGCCTGCGCTTCGTGGGTCCCACCACCGCCTACGCGCTGCTCCAGGCCTGCGGTCTCACCAACGACCACCTGGCCGACTGCGCGCTGCGCGACGGCTGAGCCGCCCGGGCGCCCCGGCGCCCCGGCTGCTCAGCGGCCCAGGTACTGGGGGGACTCCTTGGCCAGGAACGCCCGCACGGCGATCCGGTGGTCCTCGGAGGCGCCTGCCCTGCCCTGGAGCTCGTCCTCCTTCTCCAGGGTCTCCTCGAGCGAGTGGGTCAGGCCGTGGGCGACGGACTCCTTGAGTGCCGCGTAGGCGACCGTGGGCCCCGCGGCGAGCCTCCGGGCGACCTTCTCCGCCTCCGCGCGCAGGTCGGCGGCCGGCACCACCCGGCCGGCGATGCCCAGGCGCAGGGCCTCCTCGGCGTCGACGGAGCGGGGGAAGAGCAGCAGGTCGGTGGCGCGGCCCGGGCCCACGACCCGGGGCAGCGTCCAGGAGACGCCCGAGTCGGCGGTCAGCGCCACTCCCGCGAACGAGGTCGTGAACGTCGCGGTGTCCGCGACCACGCGGTAGTCGGCGGCCAGCGCGAAGCCGAAGCCGGCGCCGGCGGCCACCCCGTTCACGCCCGCCACCACCGGCTTCGCCATGCCGGCGATCGCGCGGACGATGGGGTTGTAGTGCTCACTCACCGTGCTCAGCCGCCCGGGACCGTCACCGCCCTCGCCGCCGTCCTGGGCGGCGAGCAGCTCGATGTGCTCCTTGAGGTCCTGGCCCACGCAGAACGCCCGGTCGCCGGCCGCGGTGAGAAGCACCGCCCGGACCCCGGGGTCCGCCGCGGCCGTCCGCAGCGCCTCCCGCAGCGCGACCTTCGCCTCCACGTTCAGGGCGTTCATCGCGGCCGGGCGGTTCAGGGTGATGATCGCCAGCGCGTCGCTGACCTCGTAGAGCACGGTGTCGGCCATGTCGACTTCCCTCCGTCGGTTCTTGTCCGAGGACAGCATGGCGGAGATTCACGAAGGCGGACGGTGACCCGTGTGTGACCTCGGCCAAAGAATTCCGGACACCAATCGGTCGCGGCAGGTCAGATCGAGGGCGCAGTATCGCAGTGACATCCCCGAATTGAGTGGTTTTGGCCTCGCGCGTTGCGCAAGCGATGCGGACTGATGTTGGTCATTGGTGCGCGGGATGCGGGATAATGGCCAGGAAGCAATGTGTTCGATGTCGGTGACGCCTGCCCGCTCGGGGTGGGCGGTCCTTTTCGAGGTTCGTCCTCCTCAAGGTCTTCCGGCACGGCGGTTGAGCTGGTTTCAGGAAGGGGAACGAGCATGGCGGCCATGAAGCCGCGGACGGGCGACGGCCCGCTCGAGGTGACCAAGGAGGGGCGGGGCATCGTCATGCGCGTTCCGCTCGAAGGCGGCGGTCGGCTCGTCGTCGAGCTGACTCCGGACGAGGCGGATGCGCTCGGCGACGCCCTCAAGAAGGTCGTCGGCTGACGCGCGACCACCACTCAGTGTGACGTCCGCCGCCCGGTCCCCCAGGGGACCGGGCGGCGGCTGTTTCCGGCGGTCTCCTGCGGCGTCCCTTCCGGACGGCCCGTCCGCGGGTCAGCGCTTGGCGGCGCAGAGCAGGCCGTCGCCCACGGGCAGCAGGGACGGCAGGAGGACGTCGCTCTCGTGCACCTCGCGCAGCAGCTCCCGCAGCCGCAGCACCTCCGTCGGCTGCGGTCCCGTCCCGACCGTCCGGCCGTTCGCCAGCACGCCCGCGAACACCACCAGGCCGCCCGGTCTCAGCAGCCGCAACGATTCGGCGAGGTACTCCAGCACCTCCAGGCGGTCGGCGTCGCAGAACACCAGGTCGTAGCCCGAGTCCGCGAGCCGGGGCAGCACGTCCAGCGCGGGTCCGGGGATCAGCCGCGCGCGGTTGACCGCGAAGCCCGACGCCCGGAAGGCCTGGCGGGCCGCCTGCTGGTACTCCGGCTCGGTGTCCACCGTGGTCAGCACGCCGTCCGGCCGCATCCCGTTCAGCAGGTGGATGCCGGAGACACCGGTGCCGGTGCCGATCTCGGCGACCGCCTTGGCCCCGACCGAGGCGGCGAGCAGCCGCAGCACCGACCCCGCGGTGGGCGTCACCGGGCGCAGCCCGGCGTCCCGCGCCCGGTCCCGGGCCCGGAGCAGCGCCTCGTCCTCGGCGACGAAGGCGTCGGCCAGCGCCCAACTCGCCTGCCCGTTGCTGCTGATGGCCGCCTCCCGTCCCCGTCCCCGACCCACTCGCGCCCGCGTCCGCGCGTCCGGCGTCCCCACCGGACGCATCTCGTCGTGACTGTATCCGGAGCCGTCGGGAACCTGGCGGCGGGACGCCGCGTTTGAAGGGTGAGGGGAAAGGCATGAAGGAGACGGGGGAAGCGTCGATGGAGCGAGTGGCAAACTCTCGCAAACCTGCTTATCCGGAGCTAACGGACGAGATGGCTATGGTAGGGGCTCCACTGGACACCACCAGAGCCGACAGGGGAGGTGCGGCCGCGCCCGCAGACCGCGGCGGAGGGCTGAGACGCCTTCTCGGGTCGGCGGCCAGGCCGAAATCCGTGACCGACACCGTTGCTGACCGTGGGGCGGGCCGTGAGGCCGACCGTCCCTCCGCCGAGCCCGCCCGCACCGCGACGTTCGCCACCGACGGGGACGGGCCGGCGTGGACTCCGCCCACCTGGGAGGAGATCGTCAGCACGCACAGTGCGCGGGTGTACCGGCTCGCCTACCGGCTGACCGGCAACCAGCACGACGCCGAGGACCTCACCCAGGAGGTCTTCGTCCGGGTCTTCCGCTCGCTGTCCACGTACTCGCCCGGCACGTTCGAGGGCTGGCTGCACCGGATCACCACCAACCTCTTCCTGGACATGGTGCGCCGCAAGCAGCGCATCCGGTTCGACGCGCTCGCCGAGGACGCCGCCGAGCGGCTGCCCGGCCGTGAGCCGTCGCCCCAGCAGGTCTTCAACGACGCGCACTTCGACGCCGACATCCAGCAGGCGCTGGACACGCTGGCGCCCGAGTTCCGTGCCGCGGTCGTCCTGTGCGACATCGAAGGACTGTCGTACGAGGAGATCGCCGCGACCCTGGGGGTGAAGCTCGGCACCGTCCGCAGCCGCATCCACCGTGGGCGTTCGCAGCTGCGCAAGGCGCTCGCCCACCGCTCTCCCGAGGCGCGTGCCGAGCGGAGGTTCGGAGTCACCCGCCTTCCGGCGCTGAGAGGAGGAGGCGCGACCGCGTGAGTGAGTCACGTCCGACGCCGGCCGAACAGCACCTCGGTGACCGGCTCTCCGCCCTCGTGGACGGCGAGCTGGGACACGAGGCGCGCGAGCGTGTGCTGGCCCATCTGGCGACCTGTGGCAGATGCCGGGTCGAGGCAGAGGCCCAGCGCAGGCTGAAGCACGTCTTCGCCGAGGTCTCCACCCCCACTCCCTCCGAGAGTTTCCTCGCCCGGCTCCAGGGGCTGCCCGCGGGCGGGCTCGACGAGCTGCGCGAGACGGCGCGCGAGGCGGTCCGTGAACCGGGTGAGGAGCCCGGGAGCGCCATGTTCGGCTCCCGGCGCACCGATCCCTTCGGACTGGCCGCCTCCGCCGCGCACGGTTTCCCCATACACGACGTCGGCCGCGCCCAGGCGGAG
>NZ_JACADT010000507.1:0-4067 GCF_013421635.1 Streptomyces sp. UH6
CGGCCAGCACCTCGTCCTCGTTGCCGGAGATGACGACGGAGGTGGGTCCGTTGAGGGCGGCGATGGACACGTTGTCCGTGAGCAGGGGCAGGACCTCGTCCTCGGTCGCCTGCACGGCGACCATGGCCCCACCCTCGGGCAGGGCCTGCATCAATCGGCCGCGGGCAGCCACGAGAGCGGCAGCGTCCTCGAGGGACCAGACGCCGGCGACGTGCGCGGCAGCGAGTTCACCGATGGAGTGGCCGAGGAGGAAGTCGGGGGTGACGCCCCAGTGCTCCATCAAGCGGAACAGGGCGACCTCGACGGCGAAGAGGCCCGCCTGCGTGTAGACAGTGCGGTCGAGAAGGTCGGACTCGGCGTCGAAGACCAGGTCCTTCACCGGCCGGTCCAGGTGCTTGTCGAGCTCCGCGCAGACCGCGTCGAACGCGTCCGCGAACACCGGGAACGCCTCGTACAGCTCCCGGCCCATCCCGGCCCGCTGCGAGCCCTGGCCGGAGAACAGGAACGCCGAACGCCCGCCCCCGGCCACACCCGACACCACACCCGCGACCGAACGGCCCTCGGCCACCGCGCGCAGCAGATCCTCGCGGTCCTCGCCGAAGACCACCGCACGGTGGTCGAACAGGGTTCGCGCGGACACCAGGGACCAGCCCACGTCCACCGGCGAAACCCCGGCCGCGGCCAGCGGCAGCAGACGCTCCGCCTGGCCCGCCAGAGCCTCCGGCGACTTCGCCGACAGCACCCACGGCACCACCGGAAGCACGGCTGCGGACGCGTTGCAGAGTTCGGGGAGCATCGTGTCGGCGTCGCAGGGCACGTTGCGCCGGCGCAGTGCCATCACCGTGTTCGTGACGTGGCGGACAGCCGGAGCGCCCTTGCTGAGCGCCGAAACGGTCAGAGCATTCCCGTCTCCCAGGCACTGCCGCGCGAGTGAGGTGAGGACTCCGTCCGGCCCGAGCTCCACGAACTGGGTGGCGTCCAAGGTGGCGAGCATGCGGACGCCGTCGGCGAAGCGGACTGCCTGGCGGACGTGGTTGACCCAGTAGTCGGCGGTCAGCAGCTCCTCGCCCGCGACGGTGCCGGTGAGGTTGGAGACGATCGGAATGCGTGGTGCGTGGAAGGTGAGATCGGCCGCGATCCTGCGGAACTCGTCGAGCATGGGTTCCATGCGCGGCGAGTGGAACGCGTGGCTGACCTGCAGGCGCTTCGACTTGGCGAAGCGTTCCGCGATGGCGGTGACTTCGGTCTCGTCGCCGGAGATGACGACGGAGTTCGGGCTGTTGAGGGCGGCGATGGAGACGTTGTCGGTGAGCAGGGGCAGGACGTCGTCCTCGGTCGCCTGGACGGCGACCATCGCCCCGCCCTCGGGCAGGGCCTGCATCAATCGGCCGCGGGCGGCGACGAGGGCTGCGGCGTCCTCGAGGGACCAGACGCCGGCGACGTGTGCGGCGGCGAGTTCACCGATGGAGTGGCCGAGGAGGTAGTCGGGCGTGACGCCCCAGTGCTCCATCAAGCGGAACAGGGCCACCTCGATCGCGAACAGACCGGCCTGCGTGTAGACGGTGCGGTCGAGGAGGTCGGACTCGGGGTCGAAGACCAGGTCCTTGACCGGCCGGTCCAGGTGCTTGTCGAGCTCCGCGCAGACCGCGTCGAACGCGTCCGCGAATACCGGGAACCCGTCGTACAGCTCCCGGCCCATCCCGGCCCGCTGCGAGCCCTGTCCCGAGAACAGGAACGCCGTCCGGCCCGGTGCCCCGGAGACCTGCGGGGGAAGCGACGGGGTGCCGTAACCGTCCGGCGACTCCTCCACGATGACGTGTGCGTTGGTGCCGCTGATGCCGAACGACGACACTCCCGCACGCCGCGGTTCCTGGCGGGAAGGCCAGGCGATCGGCGTCTTGACCAGTTCCACCGCGCCCGCCGACCAGTCCACCTCGGAGGACGGAAGATCGACGTTCAGGGTCTGCGGCAGGACGCCGTGGCGCATGGCCATGACCATCTTGATGATGCCGGCGACGCCGGCCGCGGCCTGGGTGTGCCCGATGTTGGACTTGATCGAGCCGAGCCACAGCGGCCGGCCGTCCTCCGGGCGTTCCTGGCCGTAGGTGGCGAGCAGGGCCTGCGCCTCGATCGGGTCACCCAGCTTGGTGCCCGTGCCATGGGCCTCGACCACGTCCACCTGGGCGGGCGAGAGACCGGCGCTCGCGAGCGCCGCGCGGATGACGCGCTGCTGGGAAGGACCGCTCGGAGCGGTGAGGCCGTTGCTGGCGCCGTCCTGGTTGACCGCGGAGCCGCGCACCACCGCCAGCACCTGGTGCCCGTTGCGGCGGGCGTCCGACAGACGCTCGAGAAGGAGGACGCCCACACCCTCCGACCACGCCGTTCCGTCGGCCGTGTCGGCGAAGGCCTTGACCCGGCCGTCGGGAGCGAGCCCGCGCTGCCGGCTGAACTCGATGAAGCTTCCGGGCGTGGCCATGACGGTCGCACCACCGGCGAGAGCCAGTGAGCATTCGCCGGAGCGCAGCGCCTGCACCGCCAGGTGCAGGGCGACGAGCGACGACGAGCACGCCGTGTCCACCGTGACCGCCGGGCCCTCGAGACCGAGTACGTAGGAGACCCGGCCGGACACCACACTGCCGGCGGTACCGGTGGTGAGGAAGCCCTCGACCCCCTGCGGGACCTCGACGAGCTGCGCCACGTAGTCGTGGTACATGAGGCCGGCGTACACGCCGGTGCGGCTGCCGCGCAGGGCCGTCGGGTCGATGCCCGCGTGCTCGATGGCTTCCCACGAGGCCTCGAGCAGGAGGCGCTGCTGCGGGTCCATGGCCAGGGCCTCGCGGGGCGAGATCCCGAAGAACGCCGGGTCGAACTCGGCGGCACCGGTGAGGAAGCCGCCCTCGGTCGCGTAGGACGTACCGGTGCCGTCTCCCTCACCGCGCTCGAAGAGGCGGCTGATGTCCCAGCCCCGGTCGTCGGGAAGCGGCGAGATCGCGTCGCCGCCGGACGCCACCAGGCGCCACAGGTCGTCGGGTCCGGCCACCGCACCGGGATAGCGGCAGCTCATACCCACGATGACCACCGGGTCGTCGGTGTCGAGGAGAGCGGGAGTTCCCGTGGCCCCCGACGGCTTGTCGGCCGCCTCCTCCATCGTGCCGACGCTCTCGGAGACGATGTGCTCCGCCAGGACGGCCGGGTTGGGGTGGTCGAAGACGAGGGTGGCGGGCAGGCGGAGGCCGGTGACGGTGTTGAGGCGGTTGCGGAGTTCGACGGCGGTGAGGGAGTCGAAGCCGAGCTCGGTGAAGGCGCGGTGGGCAGGGATGGCCTGGGCGGAGGCGTGGCCGAGGACGGCAGCCACCTCCGTCCGTACCGTCTCCAGCACCAGCGCGGCACGCTGATCCTGCCCGACCGTCAGCAGGCGCTGGGCGAACGCCGAGGCTCCGGACGACCGTGCCGCCCGACGGCTCGTGCCCGTCCCGCGGACCAGCCCGCGCAGCAGGTGCGGGACGGTCGGGGCCTTGCGGAAGGCCGTCACGTCCAGGCGGATCGGTGCAACCGTCGCGCGGCCGGACCGCAGCGTGTTGTCGAAGAGTTCGAGTCCCTCCTCCGGAGACAGGGGCAGTACACCGCTCCGGTTCATGCGCTCCACGTCTGCCGCGTCGAGGCTCTGGAGCATGCCCCCTTCGGCCCAGGGTCCCCAGGCGAGGGAGGTGGCGGGCAGACCGGTGGCCTGGCGGTGGGTGGCGAGGGCGTCGAGGAAGGCGTTGGCGGCGGCGTAGTTGGCCTGGCCGGGTCCGCCGAAGGTGCCGGCGGCGGAGGAGTAGAGGACGAAGAAGGCGAGGTTCAGGTCGGCGGTCAGCTGGTGCAGATGCCAGGCGGCGTCCGCCTTGGGCCGCAGCACGGTGGCCAGCCGCTCGGGGGTCAGTGACTCCAGAACACCGTCGTCGACCACACCCGCGGCATGCACCACACCGGCGAGGCCCGGGCCGTCGGACGCGGTCAGCTCACCGATGAGGGCGGCCAGGGCGTCACGGTCGGTGACGTCGCAGGACGCCCACCGCACCTCGGCA
>NZ_JACADT010000508.1:0-4058 GCF_013421635.1 Streptomyces sp. UH6
CGCCCCCGGGCAGCGGTGCGGGCCGTCGCCGAAGGAGAGCACCGGCGGGGCGTCTGCGCCGCGGGCCACCTGCCCGGCGCGGGCGGGGCAGAGGCTTCCGGGGTCGGGGCCGACCGCGCGGGGGTCCAGGTTGGCCGTCCCGACGTCGATCTCGACGAGCGCTCCGGCCGGGATGCGGAAGGCCCCGTCGGCGAGCTCCAGATCGGCGGTGGTCCTGCGGCGCAGGGTCGGGATGACCGGTTCGAGACGGAGTATCTCCCGCAGCAGTGCGAGGCGTTCGGGCTCGTCCGCGGCCCGGTAGGCGGCCAGCAGTTCCTCGCCGGTGAAGAGGTGCCAGGCCGCGAGGGAGACGAACTCGCGGGTGGTGACCATGCCGGCCGCGGCGAAGGTGATGCACTCGCCGAGGATCTCGCCCGCCGAGCAGCCCTCGTCGATCAGGTGGGAGATCAGGTCGTCGCGCCGCCGGGCGCGCCGGGACCGGACCGCGGGACGGACGTCGCCGGTGTAGAACCGCAGCCAGTTGCGGTTCTGCCGGGCGATCACGCGCAGGCCCTTGAGGCTGGTGAACCCGGGCCGGTCGAACTTCTCGTCGGGGAAGAAGGCCTCCAGCCGCCGGTCGGTACCGGGCCGGGACTCGGTCAGGCCGATCACCTCGGCGGCGACCGCGATGGCGAGGTGGAAGGCGAGCTGGGTGAGGTCGGCCCGGCCCACCGCGCGCAGCCGGGTCAACTGGGCCTCGGCGACGCGCTCCATGACGGGCCGGTAGTGCCGGTCGACCCGCCGGGGGGTGAAGAACCGCGCGGTCTGGCGGCGGTCCTCGCGGTGCTCCGGCCCGTCCCGGTAGAGGACCGGCCGGCGGTAGAAGGAGGGCAGTTTCTCCGTGCTCTCGACGCCGAGTCCGGCCTGCACGGTGTCGTGGGAACGCAGCACCGCGCGCGCCTCCTCGACCCCGGCCACCCGCCAGACGCCGTCCGCGCCCCGGCGCACCGGACAGCCTCCCGCACCGGACGGGTCCGTGCCCCCCACCGGGCGCGAGGCCTTCCGCGCCCCGGCCACCGGTTCCTTGTCGCGCATCCGCGCCACCTCCACGCTGTCGGGCGTCCCGGGAGCCGTACGGTACGACACGCTCCCCGGCGCGAACAGGGCGCGAACGATCGTTCACTCCGGGGGCGGCCCAGGGGGCCCGCGTTCACCCGTTCCGGCTACAGTTCATCCGGCGATTCCAGAGATTTAACGCGCGACCTCTTGGCAGCTCTGTTTCTACGCGCGTAACTTGAGTCGACTTTCCCGTTGTGTCATTTCCGCCCGCTCCGCGGCCCTACGCGGCGGGTTCCTTCCGAGGAGTACGAATCGTGCCCAAGTCGGGTGACAGAAGAGCGCGTTGGCGCCATGCCGCACAGGCCCTCACGGCGACGGGGGCGGCCGGCGCCTTCGTGCTGACTCCGCTGCCCCAGGCCTTCGCCGCCCCCTCCGCCGGCGCGGTCGTCGCCGAGGTGTACGGAGGCGGCGGCAACTCCGGGGCCACGCTCACCCGTGACTTCATCGAGCTGGGCAACGCCGGGGCGACGGCCGTGGACCTGTCCGGCTACAGCGTGCAGTACCTGCCGGGCTCCCCCTCGGCGACCTCCCGCTGGAGCATCACCCGGATCACCGGGTCCATAGCCCCGGGCGGCCGTTACCTGATCGCCGAGGCCCAGGGCGCCGGCGGCACCACGGCCCTGCCCGCCCCCGACGCCTCCGGCTCGATCGCGATGAGCGGCACCAGCGGCACCGTCGCCCTGGTGGCGGGCACCGACGAGCTCAGCTGCAAGACCGTGGCCGACTGCGCGGCGGACGAGCGGATCGTGGACCTGGTCGGCTTCGGCACCGCCGCCGTCCGTGAGGGCAGCCCGGTCGCGGGCGCCTCCAACACCGCCTCGGTGGCCCGCGGCGCCTCGCTCGCCGACACCGACGACAACGCCGCCGACCTCACCGCGGGCGTCCCCACCCCGGTCAACGCCAAGGGCGAGACCCCGGGGACGGGCGGGGGCGGCGAGGAGCCCGGCGAGCCGGGCGAGCCGGGTACGGTCCGCGTCCACGACATCCAGGGCACCACCCGCCGTTCCCCGCTGACCGGCGCGACGGTCACCAACGTGCCCGGCGTCGTGATCGGCGTGCGCGACAGCGGCTCCCGGGGCTTCTGGATCCAGGACCCGCAGGCCGACGCCGACCCCCGCACCAGCGAGGCGGTCTTCGTCTACACCGGCTCCGCCGTCCCGGCCGTGAAGACCGGCGACAGCGTCCTGGTCAGCGGCAAGGTCGCGGAGTACGCGCCGACCAGCACGACCCAGTCGATCACCCAGATCTCGGGCCCGAAGACCTCGGTGCTCTCCTCCGGCAACCCGCTCCCGGCGCCCGTCGTGCTCGGCCCGGCCGGCCTGCCGGACGCCTACACCCCCGAGGCGGGCGGCGGCTCCATCGAGGACCTGCCGCTCCAGCCGGCCGTGTACGCCCTGGACTTCCTGGAGTCCGCCGAGGGCATGCGGGTCCAGGTCGGCGACGCCCGGGTGGTCGGCGCGACCACCGAGTACGACGAGGTGTACGTCACCGCCAGGCCCGAGCAGAACCCCTCGGTCCGCGGCGGCACCGTGTACCTGGGCTACGACGGCCAGAACTCCGGCCGCCTCAAGATCGAGTCGCTCGGCCCGGCGATCCCCGAGGCGAACGTCGGCGACACGCTGGCCGGCGCCACGACCGGCCCGCTCGACTACGACTCCTACGGCGGCTACACCCTGATGGCCACCGAGATGGGCGCGCACGTCCCGGGCGGCCTGGAGCGCGAGGTGACACGCCGGCAGCTCGGCAAGGAGCTGGCGATCGCCACGTACAACGTGGAGAACCTGGACGCCCTGGACCCGCAGGAGAAGTTCGACCGCCTGGCGGAGGGCGTCGCGGTCAACCTGGCCGCGCCGGACGTCGTCGCGCTGGAGGAGATCCAGGACGACAACGGCGCCACCGACGACGGCACGGTCACCTCCGAGCGGACCCTGACGCGCTTCACCGACGCGATCGCCGCGGCCGGCGGCCCCCGCTACAGCTGGCGCTACGTCGCCCCGCGGGACAAGGCGGACGGCGGCGAGCCGGGCGGCAACATCCGTCAGGTGTTCCTCTACAACGAGGAGCGCGTCGCGTTCACCGACCGTCCGGGCGGGGACGCGGACACCGCCACCGAGGTCGTCGCCACCCGCAAGGGCGCCGAGCTGAGCGTCTCCCCGGGCCGGATCGACCCGGCGAGCGACGCCTGGGAAAACAGCCGCAAGCCGCTGGTGGGCGAGTTCAAGTTCCGCGGCGAGCGGGTCTTCGTGATCGCCAACCACTTCGCCTCCAAGGGCGGCGACGCCCCGATGCACGGCCGCTACCAGGAGCCCTCGCGCTCCTCGGAGGCGCAGCGCCACCTGCAGGCGCAGGAGGTCCGGGACTTCGTCGCGGAGCTGCTGGCGGCCGACCCGAAGGCGAAGGTGATCGTCCTCGGCGACATCAACGACTTCCAGTTCTCGAGGACCACCGAGATCATGACCGGCGACGGCTCCCTGCTGACGCCGCTCGTGAACACGCTGCCCGAGGAGGAGCGTTACACCTACGTCTTCGAGGGCAACTCGCAGACGCTGGACCAGACGCTGGTCAGCCCGTCGGTGGTCGCCTACGACTACGACATCGTGCACCTGAACGCCGAGTTCGCCGACCAGGCGAGCGACCACGACCCGCAGGTCGTGCGGATCGACGTCAAGAAGGGCCGCAAGTAACGTCAGGAAGGGCCGCACATGACGGCCCCCCGCTCCACGCACCGCGGCCCGTCCGGGAACCCTCCGGGCGGGCCGCGGCCGTGCCCGGGGCAAGCGGGGACCGCCGCGAGCGGCCCTATTGACAGAACACGGTCACGGAAGGAAGGTTTCAGCGCCCGCGGGTCATGGTGAAAGATTCTTTCGGAGGTCCTGTGCAGCGCAGAGGGATCAGCAGACGCCGGTTCGGAGCAGGGGCCCTGGCCCTGGGAGGTGCGGTGGTGGTGGCGCCCCTCGGCG
>NZ_JACADT010000509.1:0-4045 GCF_013421635.1 Streptomyces sp. UH6
GCGTCCTCCCCTTGGGCAGCGCGCGCTGGGTGACGGCGTGCGCGGTGAGCACCCGCCGGCCGCGGTCCAGGGTGGCCGGCAGCAGCAGGTACGCGAGCCGGACCAGCCGCGGATAGTGCTCGACGAGCGCGGCCTCGGCCTGTTCGACGTCGAGGCCCCCGCCGGGGCGGTGCGGGCGGGCCTTGCGGGCGGGCGGACGGGAGGCGACATGCTGTGGCTGCACGTTCAGCAGAACGAGCGAATCGAGCGATGGTCACCCGTTGGTGGGAGAGTTGCTCCTCACGAGTCGCGCAGCGAACGGGCGTAGTTGCCCATCGACCGCTGATAGCGCGGGAGATGGGCGGCCAGCGCCTCCAGCACCAGGGAGAGCCCTTCGCGGTCCCGCCCCAGCGAGGACAGGCAGAGTGCCGTGGTCGCCCGCACGGCGTCGTCCAACTCGTCCGAGGGCGCGTCGAGTTCGGGTTCCAACAGCTCCAGGCCGCGGTCCGCCCGGCCGATGTTGCGCAGCGAGCTGGCGAGCTGGATGCGGGCCCGGCGGCCCTTGTAGCCGTCGAGCCCGCCCTCCAGCGCCCGTTCGTAGAGCGGCACCGCGAGATCGGAACGCCCCGTCGAGTCCCAGGCACACGCTCGCTCGAACAGGGCGAACGGGTGATCGCCCGGGAGTTCGTCCGCGAGGGCGGCGATCCGCGCCCGGAACCGCTCGGCGCCCTCCTCGGTCTCCGGATGGTCGCCGAGCGTCGCCCACGCCGCCGTGACCCGGTCTTCCCAGTGCTGGTCCATGAGGGGCAGCCTGTCACGGGGTCCGGGAGCGGTCGACTCAATTCACGGGCGGGGTGTACCGGTAGCCGACCCGGCGGACGGTCTGGATGGTCCGCCGGTACTCGCCCAGCTTGCGGCGCAGCCGGGCGACGTGGACGTCGACGGTACGGCCGTCGCCGACGTGGCCGTAGCCCCAGACGGTGGCCACCAGCTGGTCGCGGGTGTGCACCCGGTGCGGGTGGGCGACGAGGTGGGCGAGCAGCTCGAACTCCAGGTAGGTGAGCTCCAGCGGCTCCCCGGCCACCTCGGCGGTCCGCCGCGTGGTGTCCACGCGGATCAGCCCGCGCTCCTCGCCCTCCTCGGCCTCGTCCCCGCCCGCGGAGCCGGGACCGGACGGCTGGAGCACGGTGGTCGCCTCGCGCAGGAACGGCGGCTGGCGGTCGGCGGGCACCAGGACGAGGTAGCCCACCATCGGCGGCTGACCGGGCAGCGAGGGGACCGCCTGCGGAGGGGCGGGCAGCCAGGTCGCGCCCGGCGGGAGCAACTGGTCGACGGGGGAGGGGGCCGGCCCGGGGGAGCCCACGGCCCGCAGCCGGCGGGGCCCGGCGGGCTCGTAGGGGCGCGGGGCGGGAACGTGCAGGTCGGAGGCGTGCGTGGTCGCCATGGCAATCAGCTTCTTTCGCGCGGAAGGACGTCGGACGGGACGTGGTTCACGCGCGGCGGCAAGGCTGACGAGGCTTCGGGAGCCTCGGAGGGAGCGGTACGTCAGCGGGCCGGCGCGCAGGTCGCGCGGCGACACACACGGTCGAAGTCGTGGTGCTGACGGGACGGCCAGAAGGGCTCGAGGTCGAAGCGACCTGCCATGCCACACCTCCGAATGCCGTTGATGGCTCCATTGAAGCAGAGAAGCGGCCGACGTGAAGGGGGCGTCCACCAGTTGGCGGGCGCCCCCTTCACATCGGGCCGGCGGGGCGGGCAGGGCCCGCGGCCGGGTCAGACCTGGCCGGCCTTCTCCAGCGCCTCGCAGCAGGTGTCCACGATCAGGCGGGTCACCACGTACGGGTCGACGTTGGCGTTCGGGCGGCGGTCCTCGATGTAGCCCTTGCCGTCCTTCTCGACCTGCCACGGGATGCGGACCGAGGCGCCGCGGTTGGAGACGCCGTAGGAGTACTTGTCCCACGGGGCGGTCTCGTGCAGGCCGGTCAGGCGGTCGTCGATGCCCGCGCCGTAGTTCTTGACGTGGTCGAGCGGCTTGGAGCCCTCGCCGAGCGACTCGCAGGCGGTGATGATGGCGTCGTAGCCCTCACGCATCGCCTTGGTGGAGAAGTTGGTGTGCGCGCCGGCGCCGTTCCAGTCGCCCTTGACCGGCTTGGGGTCGAGGGTGGCGGCCACGCCGAAGTCCTCGGCCGTGCGGTAGAGCAGCCAGCGGGCGATCCACAGCTGGTCCGAGACCTCGAGCGGGGAGAGCGGGCCGACCTGGAACTCCCACTGGCCCGGCATGACCTCGGCGTTGATGCCGGAGATGCCCAGGCCCGCCTTGAGGCAGTTCTCCAGGTGCGCCTCGACGATGTCCCGGCCGAAGATCTCGTCCGCGCCGACGCCGCAGTAGTAGCCGCCCTGCGGGGCCGGGAAGCCGCCGCGGGGGAAGCCCAGCGGGTAGTTGTCCTTGAAGAACGTGTACTCCTGCTCGATGCCGAAGATCGGCTCCTGGGCCCCGTACCGCCCGGCGACCTCGACCAGCGCGGCCCGCGTGTTGCTGGCGTGCGGGGTGAGGTCGATGTTCAGGACCTCGCAGAGGACCAGGATGTCGTCGCCGCCGCGGACCGGGTCCGGGCAGGTGAAGACCGGCTGCAGCACGCAGTCGGAGGCGTGGCCCTCGGCCTGGTTGGTGCTGGAGCCGTCGAAGCCCCAGATCGGCAGCTCGGCACCCTTGGCGTCGTCGGAGAGGATCTTGGTCTTGGAACGGAGCTTGGCCGTCGGCTCGGTGCCGTCGATCCAGATGTACTCAGCCTTGAAGGTCACGGGGCCACATCCTTCGGATGGTCTCGACCGTACGGGACGGTCGTCGCGGGGCGAGGCGCTGCGGCATCGGTGCGCCGGTATGTCCCGCAGACTGTCAAGGGGCGATTTCCCGACCGTTGCCCTCGTGTGAACCCCGTGTTACCGGCCCTCCGGGTCCTCCGTACGGGCGTGTGAGGTCACCCGGCCACTCCGCACGGGACGATGCGCGCAGCCGTCCGCCGGGGCCCCGCGGAGGGGCGGCGGCTCGTATGCGATGGGCTTGACCGGCCCGGCGAGGGGGTAGGGCCCGCCCGGGTCACGGGCGCCCGCCGGGGCCCTCGGAGACCCCGGCCGCCGCCCTCGACTTGCCCCGGGCGGAGCCGTCAGGACCTCCCGTCGCGCGCCAGCGCCTCGCGCACCGCCTCCTCGGACCGGCCGACCACGGCGGTGCCGTCGTCGGCGGTGATGATCGGGCGCTGGATCAGCTCGGGGTGGGCGGCCAGCGTGGCGATCCACCGGCCGCGGGAGCCCGCGTCCCGGGGCCACTCCTTCAGCCCCAGCTCCTTGGCGGCGGCCTCCTGGGTACGGGTGATCTCCCACGGCTCCAGGCCGAGCCGGTCCAGCACGGCCCGGATCTCGTCCTCGGAGGGGACGTCCTCCAGGTAGCGGCGCACGGTGTAGTCCGCGCCCTCCGCGTCGAGCAGCGAGAGCGCGCCGCGGCACTTCGAACAGGCCGGGTTGATCCAGATCTCCATGGCGTCACGATACGCCGCCGACAGGGTTCGGAACTCGTTTCCCGCATCCGCCCCACAGGCCCCAACACCCTTGTTGGCCAGGGACTTTGTCAGTGCCAGACGGTAGAATGGGATGCATGTTCGAGGGAGTTCGGCGGGATGGTCCGCCGGCCCGTCGGGCGCCCCGACCGCGACAGGAGGATGCCTGTGCCCGCCGCCGCTTCCACCCGGCCCAAGGCCCGTTCCACCCAGTCCACCGCCAAGCGTCCCGTCCCGCTCGACCGTCCCTACGTTCCCGTCCAGAAGCGTCCGCTGCCCGCGGGCCGGCCGCGTGAGTGGTACGTCGACCACAACCGCCGCCTGAAGGCGATGCGGCTGGCGATAGCCCTCCTCGACCTGGGGTTCCACACCGCGCGCCAGGCCCCGGACGAGGTCGTCCACATGGCCGCCCAGCTGATCGGCGTCCACCCGCCGTCCCCGGCGACCTGCCGGATGGTCCGCGCCCTGCTCCAGACGCGCTGACGCGGGCGCACTGACGCGGGCCCACCGAC
>NZ_JACADT010000051.1:0-14452 GCF_013421635.1 Streptomyces sp. UH6
CGGCGGCGCCCGCCAGGCCGGTGGCCGTGGTCAGCACGTCCCTTCGGGTGATCACGACGCCTCCGGTTCCGCGTCCGCGAGCTCGATCAGCTTTCCGGCGACCCCGTCGACGAAGCCGTCGAGTTCGTCACCCAGGTTCCACGGCTTCTCCCAGGGCGCCAGATCGCGCAGCAGGATGAGCCGGCCGATGGTCATCATCATGCTGGAGTGGTTGTCGTCGCCGTTGCCGAGTGCTCCCCTGATCACCGCTGCGACGTCGTCCCTGCCGCCGCCGAAGCGGCCCCCGGTGAAGGACCGGAACCTGCGGTGGGCCTTGCGCAGATCGCTGCCGCCCAGGGTCTCGGACAGGTAGTAGGACTCGAGGGCGTCCGACAGCCGCACCTCGGAGGACACGTTCAGCAGCTTCGCGAGGTTGAACGCGTCGGCGTCGGCCCGCAGGTCCTGTTCCCCGAAGGCACTCGGTCTGCCGGGGTTGGCGAAGTAGAGGTCGCAGAACTCGGACCCGCTCAGATGGTCGTAGTCGTTGCGCCACTCGGCGTAGAAGGCGATGAGGTCACCGAGCCATCCGGTGCCGTCGCCCAGCGTGGTGTTGACGGAGGTCGAGTAGTACTTCAGCATGCCCTGGCACGAGGCGATCAGGTGCTGGAAGTCCACCGGCGTGTGGGCCACCGGATCGTTCGGCCAGCTGAAGTCGGAATCCAGCGTGATGTTCTGCGAGCTGAGGTGGTCGATCCAGCTGACGGGAATCGGCTGCAGTACGTACGGCCACTGGCCGTCGTCGTACTTCAGATGCCGGAAGAACGACAGCACGTGGTCGCGTCGGGCGCTCTCCGGAACACCCGGATAGGCCTCCATGTAGCCGTCGTACGCCGCCTCGATCTCCCGGACGAACTGCACCTGCCGGATCATGTCCTGGTACCGCTCGTCCAGGTACAGCCGGGAGACGCCCGGGTCGGCCCCGTCGCGCCACACGTTCTTGTCCAGCCCCATCGGCGCGATGGTCCCGTCCGTGAAACCGGTGGGCGGCACGGCCTTCGGGTTGAACTCGTAGATCTGGTTGAGCGACCAGTTGACCGGCAGCGGGAATCCCATGTTCCCCGAGTACTCGAAGGACATCCCGGCGACGAACGACCAGCGCGCGCCGGTGGCTTCGGAGACGCGCGAACAGACGTTCCGGGTGCCGTACACCCCGAACTGGTAGTGCGCGCCGCGCTCGCCCAGACCCTTGCGGACCCCCTTGAAGTACTCGATGATCTGGCCGATCTCGTGGTCCTGGGCGTCGTAGTCCACGGCGAAGTAGATGCACGCCCCCGGCGGGATGCCGTGCTCCTTGGCCTTGGTGTGGGCGATCAACCCCTGGTCGTAGCCCTTCGGCTGGGTGAAGTTGGCCAGTTGGGTCCCGTTGTACTGGAACAGTGGGATCAGCTTCAGGCCGGAGTCGACGATGGCCTGTGCCTCACCCTCCCGGAGCGCCTTCCCTATGTAGTACGGGTCTCCCGGCGGCAGATGCTCGTCGAGATAGCGCCCCACGGCGGAGAAGCCCTCGGAGCGCATGGCGGCGGCCTTCGCCGCCGTGATCGTCTCGGCGGTGTCGCTCCCGGTGCCGGGCCGGCTCTCGTCGCCCTTGGAGATGAGCAGCTCCGCCCAGGTCTGGAAGGTGCCCATGCCGTGGACCGCGTTCTGGGTGAAGCCCTGGAACGCCCGCAGCCACTCCTCGGTCGCGGCGGTCAGCTCCGCCCGCCCGTCCTCCCAGGGAAAGGTGACCGGGCTCAGGCCGTCGTACGTCGGCGAGTTGAACCAGCAGGCCGCCTTGAAGAGGTAGGCGAGCCGGCCCGTGTCCCCCTTCTCCACGGTGTGCTGCTTCAGCGCGGCGGTGGTGCCCGGCCCGAAGTAGCCGGTGATCGTGGAGGTGGGCAGCCCGATCTCGTACTGGATGGCCATCAGCAGACCCTTCTGGGTCTCCCGGGCGTAGTAGCCGTCGCACGGCACGAGCCCCATCGCGGGTACGACGTATCCGGCCACATAGGTGCTGTTCAGGTACTGCTGGATCTCCCGGGTCGTGCCGCTGCCCCGGGACAGCAGCCGGAACTGGTCCATGCGCAGCAGCGCACGGGTGACGCGGGCCCACAGCCACCAGTTGTGGTGGCCGGCGACGCCCATGTCCTCGTACAGGTCGTCCAGCGAACTCTGGGAGGTGGTGTCCCACATGTCGGCGCGGGGCGCGGCGGTGTAGCCCTTGCACCACAGGGCGTAGTTGTAGATGCGGATGATGTTCTCGTTGGTCTCGGCGGTGGGCAGCAGCCGGTGGGCGTAGACGGCGTTGAGGGTGTTCTCCCCGAAGTTCTGCACGACGGGTGAGAGCCCGAGCTCGTGCTGGAGGGCCTGGGTGAGGCTGAGGACCGTGGCCCATCCGGTGGAGCCGTCCGTGTCACAGGCGACGTAGCCGTCGACGTCCCCGTACGTGTCGTTCACCCAGTGCTGGGCCTCCAGCACCATGGGGTCGCTCATGGCGGGCTCCTATCGGACGGTCAGCAGGCCGAAGAAGATCTTGTAGCCCTCGTCGAAGACGTGGACCGCGTCACCGCTGATGACCCTGTGGAGGTGGTAGGCGCCGCCGTCGCGGTACTTCGAGTTGTCCCCGCGGTACAGCGTCACGCTCCCCGCCGCGGGGCTGTCGTAGGTCACCGTGGTGCCGCTGCTGTTCCAGCGCAGCAGGTCGTCGGCCTTGCTCCAGGTGGCGTCGCCGACCATGCCGTCCGCGGAGAGCTTGTACCGCGTCTGCCACGCCTTGGTGGCATCCCTGGTCGCCGGGCCGAAGTCGCCGTCGATGGCGTCGGTACTCAGCAGGCGCTCCGAGGCCAGGATGCTCTGCCAGAGCTTCACGATGTCGGTGCCCGAGGACTCGCCGCAGCCGTAGCACAGCGAGTTGCCCAGCTCACCGGCCTGCTCGCCGAAGTCGTCGGTGAGGACGCCGTCGCCGTCCACGTAGTTGGTGCCGTACGCGTCCGAGTTGCCGGGGTAGGCGGCGTGGGCCGGCGTGATCGTCAGCAGCGCCGACAGTCCCGCGGCGCCGATGACGAGGCCGAGCTTCCGGTTGATCCTGCTCATGGTCGTTTCCCTTCTGGTCGGTGCGCGAAAGGTCAGAGAGTGGTCATCGAGTTGAACTCGATGCGGGAGCCGCCGACGGACTTCACACCGCTGTGCCGGTAGACCTGGACGAGCTCGTACGCGCCGTCGTCCTGCGACCGGTTGGGGTCACCGCGGTGCAGGACCACCGCACCCGAGCCGTACTCGGCGGTGTATGTCACGCGCGAACTGGACAGCCAGCTCAGCCGGTCGTCGGCCTTGCTCCACGTGGCGTCGCCCACCATGCCGTCCGCGGAGAGGCCGTAGCGCGTCTGCCACGCCTTGGTGGCGTCCCTGGTCGCCGGCCCGAAGTCCCCGTCGATCTGGCCGAGGGTGAGGAACTCCTCGGAGGCGAGGATGCTCTGCCAGAGGACGACGATGTCGGTCCCGGAGGAGTTCCCGCAGCCGTAGCAGAGCGAGTTGCCCAGCTCACCAGCCTGCTCGCCGAAGTCGTCGGTGAGGGCGCCGGCGCCGTCGACGAAGGAGGTCGAGTAGGCGCCCGAGTTCTTGTGGACCGCGGCGTGCGCGGAGTCGACCGCGAGCGCGGTCGCCAGCCCCGTCAGCATGGCGGTCACGGTGGTCACAGCGAGGATCTTGCGCATCGTGGATCGCTCCTTGGAGTCGTGTCGACGCCGTGGCGCGATGCCCTGGACCGGCGTCGTCGCCATCGTGGGCGAGCGATCCTGCACCACCCTTGCAGACAGCTGGAAACCGCTGGTCAGCGCGGTTTCACCCCGGCCTCCGCCGGACCGGACGGTTCCGGCCGGACCGGTGGCGACCGCACATCCTCGGTCCGCACGGCCCCGTGTCCGACAACCGGGGGCTCGGTCACGCTCGGCCCTGGTGGGCGCCCTGGCCGTTCCCCGACGTGCGGGGGCGCGGGACGCAGGACGAGCAGGACGCGCCCCGCGCCGATTGACCGGTTCCTGTATGGCCACTGCACCCATCGGGGCGCTTAATGGTGCTCCTGCGATGCACGCACGGTGGTGACGACTACGCGGGGGAGCACGTGGACGACACGGGGAACGCCGACGCACCACCGCCCGAGGTCCCCCCACGACCGGTCCAGCCTCCGCCGGTCCCTGTGACGGCGTCCCGTGGCGACCGTTCCCTGGTTCTCAGGGTCAACCGCCGGATGCTGTGGGTGGGGTCGGCGGCCATCCCGCTGCACAACATCACCTGGGTCGACGCCTTCAAATGGAGACCCGACTGGCGCGTCGTCGTCGCGCGTTTCCTCGCCGCGCTGTTCTGCGTCGTCCTGCTCTACATCGGCATCGACGCCGCGAACGGAGGCGACGTCCGCGCCGGGGACGGCAGCCCGCCGCTCCTCTTCGTCGTCCTGGTCCTGGTGGTCACCCTGTGGGGCGTGTTCCGGTCCAAGCCGATGCTGGTCATCGAGATGGCCAGTGGCTCACGGGTCACCGTGACGCTGCCGAGCATGGACGAGCTGCGCCAGATCGCCGGATGGATCGCGTACGCCATCGAGAACCCGACCGTGGAGTTCACGACGGTCGTGCGGCAGCACAACACCAACAACTACGGGCCCGTCGTCAACATGACCAACGGCCGGGGGAACACGGGGTTCAGGCTGTGAGCGATGCGTCGAACTACTACGGGCCCGTGGTGAACATGGACGGCGGCCAGGGGAACGTCGGCTTCAACTACGGCATCGTCGGCGGCAGCGAGGACCGCGAGCTCCAGGCCGCCGTACGGGAACTCGTGCGCGTCCTCGAGGAGTTGCGTCCCCACCTCTCGCCCGACCAGGAGCGGACCGTCGAGGAGGCCCTGCCCGAGCTCGTCCCCGACCGCGCCGTCCTGCGCGGGCGGGCGATGACCCTGGCGTCCCTGGCGCAGATCGCCGCCGCCGTCGGCGCGGTGGGCCGGCCCGTCGTGGAGGTCCTGGGCCAACTGCTCTCCCTGCTGGGCTAGGACCGGTTCGACCAGGTCTGGGCCGACCTGGCGTCCCTCCCGCGCCCGGGGCGCGGTCGATCGCATCGGGCGACGGCCGTTCACACGCCCTGCCTCCCCTCCCCCACCGGGTCACAGGTATGCGAAACTTTCGAACCAGCCATGCCCGCTTGCGTTTCACCCCAACCCTCACCTCCCTGATCTCCTCATTCCGGATCAGGTGATCAGCGACTTGAGCTGGGCAAACCCCTCCGCCAAGTCCCGCTGGAAGCAGGGGAGTTATTTCGAAAGAATGTCGAAAGCGTTGACATGCCCGCGGAGTTCTCAGAAAACTGTGGCCGCCGAACGACGGAAGCCCGCGTTCCCCTCGCGTCCCGCGACGGGGGCCTGGTCGTACCGGTACCGCACTACGGCGGGGCATTCCCGCCGCGTTCCATGCAAGGCCGCCGGGCCGCAGCAGCGACCCGGTCCCCCACCTGCCTTCATCGTGGAGGAAGCATGCGCCAGGACGGCTCGCAGCAGGACCAGAACCAGCAGATCATTCCCCCCGGCCTGAGCCGACGGGGCTTCCTCGGCGGTGGCGCCGCCGCGCTCGCCACCGCGTCCGGGCTGCTGCTGCCCGGCACCGCCCACGCCGCCACCACCATCACCAGCAACCAGACCGGCACGGACGGGATGTACTACACGTTCTGGACCGACGGTGGCGGCTCCGTCTCCATGACCCTCAACGGCGGCGGCAGCTACAGCACCCAGTGGACCAACTGCGGAAACTTCGTCGCCGGCAAGGGCTGGAGCACCGGCGGGCGCAGGACGGTCCGCTACACCGGCTACTTCAACCCGTCGGGCAACGGCTACGGCTGCCTCTACGGCTGGACCTCGAACCCGCTGGTCGAGTACTACATCGTCGACAACTGGGGCAGCTACCGGCCCACCGGTACCAAGAAGGGCACCGTCACCAGCGACGGCGGCACCTACGACATCTACGTGACGACGCGCAACAACGCCCCGTCCGTGGAGGGCACCAAGACCTTCCAGCAGTACTGGAGCGTCCGCCAGTCCAAGGTGACCAGCGGTTCCGGCACCATCACCACCGGCAACCACTTCGACGCCTGGTCCCGCGCGGGCATGAACCTGGGCCAGTTCAAGTACTACATGGTCATGGCGACCGAGGGCTACCAGAGCAGCGGTAGCTCGAACATCACCGTCAGCGGCTGACACAGGTCCGGCCGACACGGCTGCGGGCCCCGTCCTCCCGGCGGGGCCCGCAGCCGTGTGGCGCCGCGCCGCGGACCCCGGCCGGCATCCCCCGCTTCCCTCCGGCCCCTCCCCCCACCGCCCACCCCCACCCTGAGGAGCAGCAGGTGCGCCTGCGTCGTGGCCGTTCCGGGCCCCACTCGTCCCGCTCCCGCCTGGCCGTGCCCGCCGCTCTGACGGCGCTGCTCGTCGGGCTTCTCTCCCCCACCGTGCTGCCCGTGTCGAAGGCCGAGGCCGCGACCCTGTTGTCGACGACCCAGGCCGAGAGCACCACCAGGACGGGGTGCACCAGCTTCGCGGCCACGCACGCCGTCTACTACTGCAACGGCGACGCCACCTCGGCCACCCACTCCTTCGACAAGGCCGGCCGCTACCGGATCGACGTCACGGGGTCCTCCAGCGCCTCGAACGCGGCCGGGATCACGGTCTCCGTCGGCGGGCGCAAGACCGCCGCGCTCAGCTTCACCGGCACCTCCTGGACCGTGAAGCAGGCCGTGTTCGACGTCGCCCAGGCGGGTCCGGCGGAGATCCGGCTCACCCTGGATTCCGACAACGGCAGCAACGACACCCGGATCGACCAGTACCAGCTCTCCTACGAGGGCGCGACCCCGCCGCCGCCCCCGGCACCCGTGCCGCCCACCACCGGCGCCTTCACCAGCGGCACGTACCGCAACCTCTTCCAGGAATGGGACCCGAGCCTCACCGACGCCGCGGTGAAGGCGAAACTGGACGGCTTCTGGGCGTCGCTCTTCACGAGCACCGACGACACCAGGCGGCTGTACTACCCCGCCGGTTCGGACGCCGAGGGCGCGCTCGCCTACATCAAGGACACCGGCAACGACGACGTCCGGTCCGAAGGCATCAGCTACGGCATGATGATCGCGGTCCAGATGAACAAGAAGGCCGAGTTCGACGCCCTCTGGAACTGGGCCACCACCCACATGCGGCACAGGAGCGGCGCACGCGCCGGCTACTTCTGCTGGGAGGCCACCACCGCCGGCTCCTGCCAGGACAACAACCCCGCCACCGACGGCGAGGAGTACATGGCCACCGCCCTGTTCTTCGCCGGCCACCGCTGGGGCGACGGCACCGGCATCTACGACTACACCGCCGAGGCCAACGGCGTCCTGGACACGATGCTGCACAAGGAGGACATGAACGGCGGCGTCGTCGACAGCGTCACCAACATGTTCGACCGCACCCAGAAGATGCCGGTCTTCGTGCCGTACGCCAACTCCGCCAAGTTCTCCGACCCGTCCTACCACCTGCCCGCCTTCTACGAGCTGTGGGCCCGTTGGGCCGACGGCTACCAGGGGCAGCAGGCCGCGGACCGGCAGTTCTGGCGTGACGCCGCCCGGACCAGCCGCGCCTACTTCACGAAGGCGACCAACGGCACCACCGGCCTCAACCCGGACTACGCCGAGTTCGGCGGCAGTCCCAACAACACCGGCAACCACGGCGACTTCCGGTTCGACGCCTGGCGTACCTCCGTCAACTGGTCGGTGGATCACGCCTGGTGGGCCGCCGACCCGGCCGCCCCCGCCCGGACCGACCGGCTGCAGAGCTTCTTCGAGTCCCAGGGCATGGACGCCTACGTCAACCAGTACTCGTTGTCCGGCAGTTCGCTCTCCTCGGACCGCTCGCCGGGTCTGATCGCCTCCAACGGCGCAGCGTCCCTCGCGGCCACCGACGCCAGGGCCTGGAAGTTCGTCGAGGCCCTGTGGAACCTGGAGCCCCCGACCGGCCATTACCGCTACTACGACGGCCTGCTCACCTACATGGCGCTGCTGCACGCGAGCGGCGACTTCCGGATCCACCAGCCGAGCGGCACCACGCCCACCGACCCGCCGCCGTCCACCGGCACCCCGGCCGCGCCCTCCGCGCTGACCGCGAGCCCGAACGGCGCCGGGAGGATCACGCTGACCTGGTCGGACAACTCCGCCGACGAGTCGGGCTTCCGTGTCGAACGCCGCACCGGCAGCGGCTCCTGGGCCGCGCTCACCTCGCCGGCGGCCAACGCCACCACCCACACCGACAGCGGCCTGACCGCGGGCACCGCCTACACCTACCGCGTCCGCGCCAGCAACGCGGCCGGGGACTCCGCCTGGTCCGGCGAGGCCACCGCCACCGCCACCGGTGGCGACACCCCCCGCACCCGCGACGCCTACGCCGTCATCGAGGCCGAGAGCTACGACTCGGCCACCGGCGTCACCACCCGCACCGCGGACGGCGGCACCGTCGTCGACCTCACCGGCAGCGGCAGCCGCCTCGTCCTCGACGACGTCGTCTTCGGCGCCGCGGGGGCCGGCGGCGTGCGGTTCAGGGCCGCCGGTACCTCCTCCGGGGTGAACCTCCAGGTCCGGCTCGACAGCGCCACCTCCGGGCCCGCCTGCACGGTCTACCCCGACGGCAACGGGACCTGGCACCTGAAGTCCAACACCTGCTGGCCCAGGCCGACCGGCACCCACACGGTGTACCTCACCACCACCGGCCCGGTCAGCATCAACCACCTGACCTTCACCATCTGACCTTCACCAGCTGACCCGCACCGCCGGCCGTGACCGCCTGACCCGCACCGCCTGACCGTCCGGCCGTCCCGCCGTCCGGCCCCCGACCACCCCCCACACGCGCCCGGAGCGCAGGGCCCCACACCTGCCGCTCCGGGCGCACCCCTCCACCCGCACGTCACCGCCCTCCGCGCTCCCCCGGCCAACAGCTGGTGCCGCGACCTTTCGACGTCAGTCGAATCGATTGGATGCCCACGGCCCCGATGCCAGCCTGATCTCGGCAACTGCAGGACGCATCCATCCGACATCGGGAGACCTCATGATCTTCGTCAACGTCACCACGACCGACCTCGAGCGCAGCAAGGCCTTCTACACGGCGCTCGGCTGCGACATCAACCCGATGTTCACCGACGAGAACGCCGCGTGCGTCGTCTGGGACGAGACCACGAACTTCATGGTGCTCACCCACGGGCACTTCGCGCAGTTCACCGACAAGCAGATCGCCGACCCGCACACGGTCGCCCAGGTGCTGGTGTCCTTCTCGCGCGACTCGCGGGAGCACGTCGACAAGACCGTCGACGCCGGCGTCGCCGCGGGCGGTCGCGAGCCGCGCCCCGCACAGGACCACGGGTTCATGTACGGCCGCTCCCTCGAGGACCCGGACGGCAACACCCTCGAGTTCCTCTACATGGACCCCCAGGCCGCCGAGCAGGGTCCGGAGGCGTACGTCGCCGAGCACGGCGCGGGACCGGACCCCGTTCCCGGGCGGTGACGGCCGCGGCACGAGACGCCGGATGCGCTCGTCCGCCACGTCAGACGCGGTGGACGAGCGCATCGCCGAGCGGCGTGCGCGCGTGCAGCACACGCCGCCCGGCGCGCCGGGACGCGATGAGCCCTGCGGCGCGTAAGGCGTCGAGGTGATGGGACGCGGTGGAGGCCGCGATCCCGACCTCTTCCGCGGTGTCCGTCGTCGACAGCGGCGCGCCGAGCGCGACCAGCACCGCGGCGCGGCTCTCCCCGAGCAGACCCGCCAGCGCGTCCGTCGCATCGGCACGGTGCCACACCTCGGACACACCGAGCGCGGGGTAGAAGAGCGTCGGCTGCGCGGGCGGCTCCGTGAGCACCGCGCAGTGCCGCCCGAAGAACGACGGCACGAGCACGAGGCCCCGCCCCTGGCAGTCGACGATCTCCTCGTGCCGGTCCATCCGCACGCGCACGGTGTCGAAACCGGTGTCCGCGCTCCACTCGACGGCTTCGCCTATGTCGGCCGCCATCCCGGCCAGACCGTCGGCGGTCATCCGTCGCACCCGGGAACCGATGTCCGCGTGGAGGATGCGTTCGATCTGCGCCCAGTACGGCGCGAGTGCGACCTCCCAGAGCGTCTCCACGTGGGACACGATCAAGGCGCGGATCCTCGTGGGATCGGCCGCCATCCTCTCGAGCGCGGCACGCGCGACGCCGGCGCTGCGGATCGCACGCTTGCGCAGGTCGACCGAGATCGGCTCGAGCGGCGCCTGCCGCAGCCGCTCGATCTCGTCCGCGGGCGTGAGATCCCACGACGGGGCCGAGGTGAACAGATCGGGCGCGTACCCGGTCTCGCCCACGACGAGGCGCAGCAACTCGAGGGACTCCCGGGGGACGTCGGCGCGAACGGCGCGCAGCCATCCCCACTGCAGCGGCTGGTCCTGCGGTCGCAGCAGCGTCCGCACCGCGTGGACGATCTCATGCCCCGGCGACACGCCGAACCGGACGGTGGAGATGTCCTCCGACGCAAGGCGGAACTCGACGTACTTCTGCGGCACGCCGAGCAGGCTACCGCCGACGCGACCGAGCCGATCGAGCGCGGTCCGGCTCCGCGCGACGGCTCACGACTCCCCATTGCCGGCTCACCCCGGTGAACAGCCGCCACGTCCAACCGGCCGCCCTCACAGGGACCGACGGCCACCGACTGTTCGTCTGCTGAAGTGTGGCCGGCGGCCGCCTGGACGGTCCGATCGCCATGCGGCGTCCCCAGTCGGTGCCCGTCGATGTACGCCTGGCCGACTCAGGCGGCATCGTGGTGCGCCGTGAAGGCGACACGAATATCGGCGTCGTCCGAGGCGATGTTGATGCGTTGCGTCCATCGCCTTCGCGAGCCGGGCCAGGAGGGGCAGCGTGGGAACCGTGTCCGAGCCTCCGATCCGGGAGATCTTGGCCTGGGTGAGGCCACAACGCGTCGCGAGTTCGGCCTGAGTGAGGCCCAGCTCGACACGACGGTCGTAGACGGCCGAGGCCGCCGAACTCTCCGGAGTGACGACCGCGCCCGCGCACGCATACAGAAGGGCGTCGGAGCCCCGAACCAACAACCACCCAGCGCGCGTACGGCCTCACCAGGGGGACCGCGAAAAACTAAACCGCCGGCGGCCAGGCGGCGCGACTCCGTCCCCAGGAGCGGGTTCCGGCCGCAGCCCAGACCACCCTCCAGGCCAGGATCAGCCTGGCATCGAGTACGCGCAGGGCTGGCGGGCCATCCGCCGCACCGCCCCTCCCCGGCCAGGACGGTGGCCCAGCAGTGGTCCTCACGGGCAGGCAGGAGATGCGCGCGTGGTCGAGGACGGCCGGCCGCTACGCAGAGCAGCAGAACGCTTCCAGGTCTCGCCCACCCCCGCCCAGTGCTGGGCAGACCGGTACCGGGGCCACGACGAGGCCAGATGGCCGACCGTTCAAGCCGGCCGCACCGCAGTCCGAACCGGACCCCGACTCGCACCGGCGTCATCGGCTCATACAACCCCGCCGCCCTCAACTACCACGTCAGCCAGGTCCGCCACGAACTCGGCGACACCCCCGGCGCCATCCGCGCCATGCAGCTCTCCGACAGGAGTCGGGTCAGCACCGACCGGGTCATCCGGGTCGTACACAGGCGCACCATCGCCGAGCGACAGCTCCGCATCGGCCACCTCGACGCCGCCTGCGCCACCTGGCACCAGGCCCTCGACGACTACCCACACATCCGGTCCGGCCGCGCCGACGATCGGCTCAGGGTCATGATCGGGCTCATCCGCCCGCATCTGAAGAACACCACCGCCCGCGCTCTCGACGATCGTGCCCGGGCACTCATGCAGACGAGCGTCTGAACCCGCGAACCAGCAACCAACCAGCGCAGGTACGGCATCAGCGGGGTGACCACAGTGGACAACACCGCTCCAACCAGCGGAAAACCAGCACCAGGAATGCCAGCGGGGTCGGACCGAAAACGGACCGACCCCGCTGACCTGCGCGTTTGCCAGCTCGGCCTAGACCGAGCTATGGCACCGACTAAACGTTGAAGCGGAACGCCTGCGGGCTGATCCTGACCTGCGGCGGAGCCGCACGCACCGTCCTGACCAGGCATTTCTCCGTTGGCGTGCGTTGGACCCCGGCGGTCGCTTACGAACGTCCTGCGGACTGCCTGCGGACCGGGCAGCCTCCCGCAAGGCGGAGGGGGGAGCGCCGAGCCACCTCCCTCGCTGCCATGACTGTTCACCCCTACAGAGTTACGACCGCCGGTAGGATCGACACCATGAGCAGTAGCAGAAAGTACTCCATCAGCCTGCCCGAGGACCTTGCCGAGGCCGTACGGGCCCATGTCGGGCCCGGTGGCTTCTCCGCCTACGTCGCCGAAGCCCTGGAACAACGGGTCGCCATGGACAAGCTTCGGGAGATCGTCGCCGACTTCGAGACCGACAATGACGAGCTCACCCGCGAGGAGGTCGAGGCCGCCCGCGCGCTGCTGCGCCATGACCACCGACAGGTCGGCGGTGCCGCCGCCTGATGCCCGGCACCCTGCTGCTCGACAGCGAAGGACTCTCCAAGCTCTACCGCAAGGACCGCACCGTCGTGGCTCTGGTCCAGGCGGCGTCAGAGGAGGGCATCCGCGTGGCCACCAGCGCGATGACCACTCTTGAGGCCGATTACGAGCGGATTCACCCGGCCCGCATCAAGTGGGTCCTCTCCCGCGTCGACGTTCACGACGTCACCAGAGAGGTCACCGACGAAGCGGCCGCCCTCCTTCGCGCCCATCGCATCCACGGCCACAAGTACGCCATCGACGCTGCTTTCGCCGTCATCGCCCGCAACGCGCCCCGGCCGGTCACCGTCCTCACTTCCGACCCCGAGGACCTGACTCTCCTGTGCGGCCCTTCCGTAGAGGTCGTCAAGGTCTGAAGCACCGACCACAGCCACTCCGACCAGGCCGGCCGTCAGGCCACAGCACTTCGCGGACGAGGACTCCCCGCGGACAGGCATCTGGGCCCGACCCGCCGACAGGCAGGTCGGGCAGCACCTTCGATGGCACGTCAGACGTTGAAGCGGAACTCCACCACGTCCCCGTCCTGCATGACGTACTCCTTGCCCTCCATGCGGGCGCGGCCCTTCGCGCGGGCCTCGGCTACGGAGCCGGCCTCGACGAGGTCGTCGAAGGAGATGACCTCGGCCTTGATGAAGCCCTTCTGGAAGTCCGTGTGGATCACGCCGGCCGCCTCGGGCGCGGTGGCGCCCTTCTTGATGGTCCAGGCGCGGGTCTCCTTGGGACCGGCGGTCAGGTAGGTCTGCAGGCCGAGGGTGTTGAAGCCGACATGGGCGAGGGTGGCCAGGCCCGGCTCCTCGGCGCCGACGGACTGGAGGAGTTCCATGGCGTCCTCCTCGTCGAGCTCGGCGAGGTCCGCCTCCAGCTTGGCGTTGAGGAAGATCGCCTCGGCCGGGGCGACCAGCGCGCGCTGCTCGGCCTTGAAGGCGTCGTCGGTCAGCTCGTCCTCGTCGACGTTGAAGACGTAGAGGAAGGGCTTGGTGGTGAGCAGGTGCAGGTCGTGCAGGAGCTCGTTGCGCTCGGTGCCCTGGACGATGCCCTGGGAGAAGAGGGTGTCGCCACGCTCCAGGATCTCCTTGGCCTCTTCGACCGCCTTGACCTTCGGGGCGATGTCCTTCTTGATCCGCGACTCCTTCTGGAGGCGCGGCAGGACCTTCTCGATCGTCTGGAGGTCGGCGAGGATCAGCTCGGTGTTGATCGTCTCGATGTCGTCCTTCGGCGAGACCTTGCCGTCAACGTGGACGACGTTCTCGTCCTTGAAGGCGCGGATGACCTGGCAGATCGCGTCGGACTCGCGGATGTTCGCGAGGAACTTGTTGCCCAGGCCCTCACCCTCGCTCGCGCCGCGGACGATGCCGGCGATGTCGACGAAGTCGACCGTCGCCGGGAGGATCCGGGCGGAGCCGAAGATCTCGGCCAGCTTCGCCAGGCGCGGGTCGGGGACACCGACGACGCCCACGTTGGGCTCGATCGTGGCGAACGGGTAGTTGGCCGCCAGCACGTCGTTCTTGGTCAGGGCGTTGAACAGGGTCGACTTGCCGACATTCGGCAGACCGACGATTCCGATCGTGAGCGACACGTTGCGACTTCCCGTTACGTGAGGTGAAGGGGCGGGCGGGCCTGAAGGGGCCGATCCCCCAGTCTACGGCGTGCGCGACGGGGCACCCGTCTCCTGTCGAACATCAGACCAGTGCCGCCCCTGGGCGTGTCATTAGGGCTATTCAGCACATAAACAGACCTAGGTTGTGCGAGTGGAGCATCACAGGACGACGGGAACCTCACGGTCGGCCGCCCGGCCCGGTCCGGCACCGCGGCGCGACACACGCACGGCGCT
>NZ_JACADT010000510.1:0-4040 GCF_013421635.1 Streptomyces sp. UH6
GACGCCGCGTCCGCCGACCGGATCGCCGACGCCCTCGCCGCGTCGGGCACCTGCCGCGACGTCCGCCTGGCCACGGGACCCGCGCCGGGGGCGACGGTCCTCTAGAGGTCGTCGACCGCGGTCAGGTCGACGGTGATGTCGTAGGGCTCGGTCACCTTGAGCTGGTCGCGGTGCATCCCGGTGTGCACGTAGCTCCTGGTCAGCGGGTCCAGCGCGTAGGTGTGCACCAGCGGGTGCGCGCTCTCCCCGTTCCGCTCGACCCGCCAGAAGTGCGGGATGCCGGCGGCGGCGTACTTGTGCGGCTTGGTCGTCCGGTCCCTGGACTCGGAGTCCGGGGAGACGACCTCGACGGCCAGCAGGACGTCGGCTGCCTCGTAGCGGGTCTTGTCGGGTCCCACCGCATCGGCCCGGATCACGCTCACGTCAGGTTCGGGGCCGTTGTGACGGTCTAGTACGACGGTCATCTCCCTCCGCACCCGAAGTCCCGATGGCAGCGCGCCGCGCAGCCCACCGACCAGCAGGTCGATCACCGTGCTGTGGAAATCCCGTTGCGGACTCACGAAGACCAGACTCCCGTCGATCAACTCGGTGTGCGGCGGGAGATCCGGCAGTGTGAGCAGGTCGTCCACGGTGTAGCCGTCCTGCGGCGGCACCGGCCAGTGAGCCCGGTGCTCGGCTGCGGGCTTGGCGGCGGTCATGGTTCCTCCCATGGACGGCATCCTGCGACCAGGTGTCCCACCGTATCCGGCGGACGGAGATCAGGTCGTCACAACGAGTGATGACCCGTCGCGTGGTGTCACTCTCCCGGCGCCGCGAAGCGCGTCCTCACCGGCGGACATAGCCTGGAAGGAAGGACATGCCGTCGCGTCGGAAGGAGCGGGCATGACCACGCAGCATCCGTACCGCGCCCAGGAGTCGTACTCCTTCGCCTGCATGCGCTGCGGGTACGGCTGGGAGCAGGACTACGAGATCCACCACCACGTCCGCGCCGACGGCTCCGAGAGCGTGACCTACCGCGCCGACGGCGAGACCGTTCCCTCACCCCTCTCCCGGCCGACCTGCGTGAACTGCGGCAGTCATGTCGTGCGGATCATGCAGCCGGGGCGGGTGCACGTCTTCGAGGAGCTGCTGCACGGTTCCCACCAGGCGCAGCCCCACGGGCGCCACTGGTGGAACCGCCCGGCGTCCTGAGCCCGCGGTCCCGGGAGCGGCGTCCGCGTTCGTAGGATCGGTGGCATGCCTTCGAAGAACCACGCCGAAGCCCCTCCGCCGCCCGCGCCGCTGAGGGTCGCGGTCGCCGACTCGCACACCCACCTGGACATGCAGTCCGGCACCGTCGAGGAGGCCCTCGCGGCGGCGGCCGCGGTGGGCGTGAACACGCTGGTGCAGGTCGGCTGCGACCTGAAGGGTTCGCGCTGGGCCGCCGAGACGGCCGCGGCGCACGCGGACGTCCACGCCGCCGTCGCCCTGCACCCGAACGAGGCGCCCCGCGTCGTGCTGGGCGACCCGGACGGCTGGTCGCGGCAGGGCGCGCGCGAGGCGGGCGGGGAGGCGGCGCTGGACGAGCAGCTCGCCGGGATCGACGCGCTGGCCGCGCTGGAGCAGGTGAAGGCGGTCGGCGAGACCGGGCTGGACTTCTTCCGCACCGGTGACGAGGGCCGCGCGGCGCAGGAGCGGTCGTTCCGCGCCCACGTCGAGATCGCCAAGCGGCACGGCAAGGCGCTGGTCATCCACGACCGGGACGCCCACGCGGACGTGCTGCGGGTGCTGAAGGAGGAGGGCGCCCCGGAGCGCACCGTCTTCCACTGCTACTCGGGCGACGCGGAGATGGCGGAGATCTGCGCGCGCGAGGGCTACTACATGTCGTTCGCCGGCAACGTCACCTTCAAGAACGCCCAGAACCTGCGGGACGCGGTGGCGGTGGCCCCGGCGGAGCTGCTGCTGGTGGAGACCGACGCGCCGTTCCTCACCCCGTCGCCGTGGCGGGGCCGGCCCAACGCGCCGTACCTGATCCCGGTCACCGTCCGGGCGATGGCCGAGGTGCGCGGGATGCCGGAGGAGGCGCTGTGCGAGGCGATCGCCGCCAACACCGCGCGGGCCTTCGGCTACCGGGCCCCGTAGGGAGACCTCCCCGCCCCAGGGCTCGTCCGGAGCCGTCCGGGGCCGTCCGGGGCCGCCGCCGTCCCTCGGCGGTCCCGCGGCAATCCCGTCGCACCGACGTCGCACTGCCGTCCCACTGACGTCGCCGTCGCGTTTCAGCCGTCGCGGAACCGTCCCGGGGCCGTCGCGAAACCGTTTCACCGCGTCCCGTCGTCCTCCCCCGTGCCATCGGTCACACACCTGGGGAGGGGAGCGCTGGTGCGCAAGGGAGCGAAGGTCGCCGTGGTGTCCACGGCGTGCGCCGTGCTGCTGGGCGGGGCGGGGTACGGGGCGTACAACGTCCTGTCGGCCATCGGCGGCGACGGGATCGCCCTCGCGGCGGCCGACCCGGACGATCCGCTGGACGCCGAGGACGTCCGGGAGGCGTCGTCGGCCTTCTTCGACGCGTGGGAGAAGGGCGACGGGTACGCCGCCGCCGCTGCCACCAACGACGAGGCGGCGGCGGGCGCCCTGCTGAACGGGCTGTCCGAGCAGGCCTCGGTGGGCGACGTGCGGATCACCCCGCAGAAGGCGAAGGGCACCACCGTCCCGTACTCGGTGCGGGCGACCGTGAGCCTGGACGGGAGGAGCGAGCGGCTCGCCTACGACACCGAACTGACCGTGGTGCGCGGCCGCACCACGGGGAAGCCGCTGGTCGACTGGGGGCCGACGGTCGTGCACCCGGAGCTGAAGGAGGGCGACACGCTGGTCACCGGGCCCTCCGACGTGCCCGCGATCGAGACGGTGGACCGTGACGGGAAGGTGCTCACCGCCGAGGAGTACCCGTCGCTGGGGCCGGTCGTCGACCAGCTGAGGGAACGTTACGGCAGCTCGGCGGGCGGCAGCCCGTCGGTGGAGCTGGTGATCCGGCACGCCGGGCAGAACGCACCGGACACCCCCCTGCTGACCCTCGCCGAGGGCAAGGCGGGCACGGTCCGCACCACGATCTCCGCCGCCGCCCAGAAGGCCGCGGAGGAGGCGGTGAACCAGTACCCGGAGTCCTCGGTGGTCGCGCTGAAGCCCAGCACCGGAGAGGTGCTCGCGGTCGCCAACCACCGCTCGGACGGCTTCGACGCGGCGTTCCAGGGCCGGCTCGCGCCCGGTTCCACGATGAAGATCGTCACCGCGGCCATGCTGATCGAGGAGGGCGTCACCCATGAGGGCGGCCCGGCGCCCTGCACCGAGGACGCCGTGTGGCAGGGCCAGACCTTCCGGAACGTCACCGGGCTCGTGCCGAACGAGAACGCCACCCTGGCCGACAGTTTCGCCCGGTCCTGCAACACCGCCTTCATCAAGCTGATCGACGAGGTGGAGGACGACACCTTGACCAGGGTCGCGCAGGAGCGGTTCGGGCTCGGCCGCGACGACTGGAAGACCGGCATCGTCTCCTTCGACGGCAGCGTCCCGCCCTCCGGCGGCCCGGACCGCGCGGCCAACGCGATCGGCCAGGGCCAGGTGCAGCTGAGTCCGCTCGACGTCGCCTCGGTCACGGCCACCGCGAAGACCGGCGCGTTCAAACAGCCCTACCTGGTGTCGCCCGAGCTCGACGACCGGCGGCTCGCCACCGCCCGCGGCCTCGCCCCGGACGTCGCCGCGCAGCTGCGCCGGATGATGCACCTGACCGCCACCCAGGGGTCGGGACGGGACGCGATGCGCGGTCTCGGTCCCGACATCGGCGCCAAGACCGGCTCCGCCGAGGTCGACGGGCAGGAACTGCCCAACAGCTGGTTCACCGGGTACCGCGGTGACGTCGCCGCCGCGGCGGTCGCCCAGCAGGGCGGGCGGGGCGGTGAGGCGGCCGGCCCGATCGTGGCCGCGGTGCTGCGGGCGGGCGGGTGACGACCGTCACTCCGCTGCCTGGCGAACCTGCCTGACCTGCGTCGACGTGCCCGGTCCCGGTG
>NZ_JACADT010000511.1:0-4036 GCF_013421635.1 Streptomyces sp. UH6
CGCCGCCGCCCGCCGCTCCTGGAGCTCCCGCAGGTCGTCGACGACCCGGTCGGTGTCCCCGCGCCCGGGCGCCGCCGCGATGCCCGCCGCGACCCCGTCCGTGGACATCGCCACCGGCGAGACCGCGTCCTGCCGCGCCTTCACCCGCTGGGCCTTCTTCCGCGCCCGCAGGGACACCGGCAGCGCCCACAGCTGGTACCGCTTCCCCGCGGTGTCCAGCACCTCGTGGGAGTAACCGGAACGGAACGCCGCCACCGCCCCCCACGGCAGCGTGACCGTCCGGAACGGGTTGCGCACCCGCAACGCGTCGTCGTCGACGAAGACGGCCGGGCGGAAGGTGAAGGCGATCACCAGCGGCGCCACGACCAGCACGACGGCCAGCGCCGACCATGCCGTCCGCGCCGCGCCGTTGACGATCGCGTCCAGGGCCAGCGCGCCGAAGACCAGGGTCAGCAGAATGCCGCCCGCGATGGCCGAGTTCGACCGGTGGACCCGTACGGGGCCCGCCTCACGGCCCGGCTCCGGGGACGGCTGGTGGTCGGAGGGGGTGCTCATGGCCCCGATTGTGCCCGACGCCCCCGCGGAGGGCCGCCCCCGGTGGCCGACCGGCGTCGGAAACGGAATCGGGTCGAGACATTCCCCCCTCCCCTTCAGCTACACGCGTAGATATGCTCATGTGGTGACCATGTCGACGACACCCCACGTACCGGCCGCGCACGCGCTGACCGACGTCACCGGTTCCGACGCCTCGCTGCGCCGCTTCCTCCACGGCCTGCCCGGCGTGGACGCGGTGGGCCTGGAGGCCCGCGCCGCCGCGCTCGGCACCCGCTCGATCAAGACCACCTCCAAGGCGTACGCCCTCGACCTGGCGATCTCGATGGTGGACCTGACCACCCTGGAGGGCGCCGACACGCCCGGCAAGGTCCGCGCGCTGGGCGCCAAGGCGGTCCACCCGGACCCGACCGACCGCACCACGCCCGCCACCGCCGCGGTCTGCGTGTACCCGGACATGGTGGCCGTCGCCAAGGAGGCCGTCGCCGGCTCCGGTGTGAAGGTCGCCTCCGTGGCCACCGCGTTCCCGGCCGGCCGCGCCTCGATGGCGGTCAAGATCGCCGACGTCCGGGAGGCCGTCGCCGCGGGCGCCGACGAGGTCGACATGGTCATCGACCGCGGCGCCTTCCTCTCCGGCCGCTACCTGAAGGTCTTCGAGGAGATCACCGCGGTCAAGGAGGCCTGCGGCGACGCCGCCCGCCTCAAGGTGATCTTCGAGACCGGCGAGCTCTCCACCTACGACAACATCCGCCGGGCGAGCTACCTGGCGATGCTGGCGGGCGCGGACTTCATCAAGACCTCCACCGGCAAGGTGGCCGTCAACGCCACCCCGGCGAACACCCTGCTCATGCTCCAGGCCGTGCGCGACTTCCGGGACCGCACCGGCGTGCAGATCGGCGTGAAGCCGGCCGGCGGCATCCGCACCGCCAAGGACGCGGTCAAGTTCCTGGTGCTGGTCGGCGAGACCGCCGGCACCGACTGGCTGGACCCGCACTGGTTCCGGTTCGGCGCCTCCTCCCTCCTCAACGACCTGCTGATGCAGCGGCAGAAGCTGGCCACCGGCCGCTACTCCGGCCCCGACTACGTGACGGTGGACTGATCCCATGACCTTCGAGTACGCACCGGCGCCCGAGTCCCGTTCGGTGGTGGACATCGCCCCCTCCTACGGGCTGTTCATCGACGGCGAGTTCACCGAGGCCGCCGACGGCCGCGTCTTCAAGACGGTCTCCCCGTCCACCGAGGAGGTCCTCTCCGAGGTCGCCCGGGCCGGCGAGGCCGACGTGGAACGCGCGGTCGCCGCCGCCCGCCGCGCCTTCGAGGGCTGGTCCGCGCTGCCCGGCAGCGAGCGCGCCAAGTACCTGTTCCGCATCGCGCGGATCGTCCAGGAGCGCTCCCGTGAGCTGGCCGTCCTGGAGACCCTGGACAACGGCAAGCCGATCAAGGAGACCCGCGACACCGACCTCCCCCTGGTCGCCGCGCACTTCTTCTACCACGCGGGCTGGGCCGACAAGCTGGAGCACGCCGGCTTCGGCCCCGTGCCCAGGCCGCTGGGCGTGGCCGCGCAGGTCATCCCGTGGAACTTCCCGCTGCTGATGCTGGCGTGGAAGATCGCCCCGGCGCTGGCCACCGGCAACACAGTGGTCCTCAAGCCCGCCGAGACGACCCCCCTCTCCGCGCTCTTCTTCGCGGACGTCTGCCGCCAGGCCGGGCTCCCCAAGGGCGTCGTCAACATCCTGCCCGGCTACGGCGACACCGGCGCCGCGCTGGTCGCCCACCCGGACGTGGACAAGGTCGCCTTCACCGGCTCCACCGGCGTCGGCAAGCAGATCGCCCGCACGGTGGCCGGCACCCGCAAGAAGCTCACCCTGGAGCTCGGCGGCAAGGGCGCCAACATCGTCTTCGACGACGCGCCCGTCGACCAGGCGGTCGAGGGCATCGTCAGCGGCATCTTCTTCAACCAGGGGCAGGTCTGCTGCGCGGGCAGCCGCCTGCTGGTGCAGGAGTCGGTGCACGACGAGGTGCTGGACGCCCTCAAGCGGCGCATCTCGACCCTCCGCCTGGGCGACCCGCTGGACAAGAACACCGACATCGGCGCGATCAACTCCGCCGAGCAGCTGGCCCGGATCACCGCGCTGACCGACCAGGGCGAGGCGGAGGGCGCCGAGCGCTGGACCGCCCCGTGCGAACTGCCCTCCTCCGGCTACTGGTTCGCGCCCACCGTCTTCAGCGGTGTCACCCAGGCGCACACCGTCGCCCGGGACGAGATCTTCGGCCCGGTCCTCTCGGTCCTCACCTTCCGCACCCCGGACGAGGCCGTCGCCAAGGCCAACAACACCGCCTACGGCCTCTCCGCGGGCATCTGGACCGACAAGGGCTCCCGCATCCTCGCGACGGCGAACAAGCTGCGCGCGGGCGTCGTCTGGTCCAACACGTTCAACAAGTTCGACCCCACCTCGCCGTTCGGCGGTTACAAGGAGTCGGGTTACGGCCGCGAGGGCGGTCGCCACGGGCTGGAGGCCTACCTCGATGTCTGAGCGTCTCAGCGTTTTCAAGACCTACAAGCTGTACGTGGGAGGCAAGTTCCCGCGTTCCGAGAGCGGCCGGGTGTACGAGGTGACGGGCTCCAAGGACCAGGACTGGCTTGCCAACGCCCCGCTGTCGTCCCGCAAGGACGCCCGTGACGCGGTGGTCGCCGCGCGCAAGGCGTTCGGCGGCTGGTCGGGCGCCACGGCCTACAACCGGGGCCAGGTCCTCTACCGCGTCGCGGAGATGCTCGAGGGCCGCCGCAGCCAGTTCACCCGTGAGGTGGCCGACGCCGAGGGCCTGTCCAAGGCCAAGGCCGCGGCGCTGGTCGACCTGACCGTCGACCGCTGGGTCTGGTACGCGGGCTGGACCGACAAGATCGCCCAGGTCGTCGGCGGCGCCAACCCGGTCGCGGGGCCGTTCTTCAACCTCTCCACCCCGGAGCCGACCGGTGTGGTGGCCGTCCTGGCCCCGCAGGAGTCCTCGCTGCTCGGCCTGGTCTCCGTCCTCGCCCCGGTCGTCGCCACCGGCAACACGGCGGTCGTCGTGGCGAGCGAGAGGTCACCGCTGCCCGCGCTGTCGCTGGGCGAGGTGCTGGCCACCTCCGACGTCCCGGGCGGCGTGGTCAACGTCCTCTCCGGCCGCACGGCGGAGATCGCGCCGACGCTGGCCTCGCACATGGACGTCAACGCCGTCGACCTCACCGGAGCGGGCGCCGGCACGGCTCTCGCGACGGAGCTGGAGGTCGCCGCCGCGGACAACCTCAAGCGGGTGCTGCGTCCGCGCACCGGCGAGGACTTCGCGGCCACGCCGGGCACGGAGCGCCTGACGGCGTTCCTGGAGACCAAGACCGTCTGGCACACCACCGGTTCCCTGGGCGCCTCCGGCTCGTCCTACTGACCGGTCGCCCGACCGCGGCACGCCCCCCGCAGGAGGGGAGGGGGCACCGCCGCAGAGCCGG
>NZ_JACADT010000512.1:0-4036 GCF_013421635.1 Streptomyces sp. UH6
AGACCTCGCCGACCTGGGAGAGCGCCGGGCTGGGCCGCACGTCGGCGAGCGGCACGGTCGGCTCGGGCGCCGGCAGGCCGAGGCCCTCGGCGACCTTGGAGCACAGCACCGGGTCGATGTTGGCGAGGACCTGGAGGTTGCGCTCCTTGATCGCCTGCTCGTAGCACTTGCCGAGTTCGAAGGTGTAGGCGGCGATGATGTGCTCGCGCTCGATGGGGCTCATGGAGAGCCAGAAGCGCCGCGGCTGGCTGAAGTGGTCGTCGAAGGTCTCGGACTGGGCGCGGACCTTCACCGACTCCGGCAGGCGCACCGGCACGTCGACGAAGGCGCCCGCGTCGGCGCCCGCGGTGAACGGGCAGCCGCCGTCGAGGGAGTTCGGCCGGTAGGGCGCCACCCCCCGGTGGACCGCGGTCTGGTGGTAGCCGTCGCGCTGCATGTCGTTGACCGGGGCGTGGGTCCGGTTGATCGGCAGCTGGTTGAAGTTGGGGCCGCCGAGGCGGGTGAGCTGGGTGTCCAGGTAGGAGAAGAGGCGGCCCTGGAGCAGCGGGTCGTCGGTGACGTCGATGCCCGGCACCAGGTGGCCGACGTGAAAGGCGACCTGCTCCGTCTCCGCGAAGAAGTTGGAGGTGTTGCGGTTGAGGGTGAGCAGGCCGATCGGCTGGACCGGGGCCAGCTCCTCGGGGACGATGTTGGTCGGGTCGAGCAGGTCGATGCCCTCGAACATCTGGTCGGGGGTGTCGGGGAAGGTCTGGATGCCCAGCTCCCACTGCGGGTAGGCACCCGACTCGATGGCGTCGAAGAGGTCACGGCGGTGGAAGTCGGGGTCCACCCCGTTGACGATCTGGGCCTCCTCCCACACCAGGGAGTGCACGCCCAGCTTGGGCTTCCAGTGGAACTTGACCAGGGTGGTCTCACCTGCCGCGTTGACCAGCCGGAAGGTGTGGACGCCGAAGCCCTCCATCATCCGGTAGGAGCGCGGGATGCCCCGGTCGGACATGTTCCACAGCGTGTGGTGGGCGGCCTCGGTGTGCAGGCTGACGAAGTCCCAGAAGGTGTCGTGGGCGCTCTGCGCCTGGGGGATCTCGCGGTCCGGGTGGGGCTTGCCCGCGTGGATGACGTCCGGGAACTTGATGGCGTCCTGGATGAAGAAGACCGGGATGTTGTTGCCGACCAGGTCGAAGACGCCCTCGGTGGTGTAGAACTTCGTCGCGAATCCACGGGTGTCGCGCACCGTGTCGGAGGAGCCGCGGGAGCCGAGGACGGTGGAGAACCGGACGAAGACCTCGGTCTCGATGTCCTTGGCGAGGAAGGCGGCCTTGGTGACGGAGGCGGCGGTGCCGTAGGACTGGAAGACGCCGTGGACACCGGCGCCGCGGGCGTGGACCACGCGCTCGGGGATGCGCTCGTGGTCGAACTGCATGATCTTCTCGCGCAGGTGGTGGTCCTGGAGGAGGACCGGGCCGCGCGGGCCCGCCTTGAGCGAGTGGTCGGTGTCGTACAGCCGCACACCCTGGGCGGTGGTCAGGTAGGCGCCGCCCTGGGCGACCTTCGCCTGGTCGACGCCCGTGGTCTGGCCGGTGGGCGACACGGTGGCGGGGCCTCGCTGGTCGGGCTTGGGGGGCAGCGGCTCCCTGGGCTCGGTCGGTTCGGCGACCGAGGGCGACTCGGGGCCCGGCTTGCCGGGCACGCCGTCCTGAGGGCCCGTCGCGGCGGGTTCGCCGGTGATCTTCTGGGCAGCCCTCTTGAGGGGATTGCTCTCGCTCATGCCTGGTGGATTCCTTCGCTCTCGCCTGTCGCGGGCCGCCGGAGGCGGCAGGACCTCACCTGATCTGGTGACACGGAGCGACGGAACAAAACATGAAATCACCAGAATGAATTCCATATGCAGCCATGTGCCGACGGTCGGCGTGGCGGCCCCGGCGGACACCCGCGGTGGCGGTACGATGATCACGCGACCTCTGAGCGGCGGGCACCCGCATAAGCCGAGCTTATGGGTCCATAAAGCGGACCCGCATTCAAGGTAAGGCTTGCCTTAGCTTAGGCTTTCCCACGAGTCAGTTCACCGCTCGAAGGGAAATCGCACATGTCCCGCCCCCTGCGGGTAGCCATCGTCGGGGCCGGTCCCGCCGGCATCTACGCCGCCGACGCGCTGCTCAAGTCCGAGGTGGCCGCCGAACCCGGCGTGTCCGTCGACCTCTTCGAGCGGATGCCTGCCCCGTTCGGTCTCATCCGTTACGGCGTCGCGCCCGACCACCCGCGCATCAAGGGCATCATCACCGCGCTGCACCAGGTCCTCGACAAGCCCCAGATCCGCCTCTTCGGCAATGTCGACTACCCCAACGACATCACCCTGGACGACCTGCGCGCCTTCTACGACGCGGTCGTCTTCTCCACCGGTGCCACGGCCGACCGGGCGCTGCCCGTCCCGGGCGTCGACCTCGACGGCTCCTACGGCGCCGCCGACTTCGTCTCCTGGTACGACGGCCACCCCGACGTCCCGCGCACCTGGCCGCTGACCGCCGACAAGGTCGCCGTGCTCGGCGTCGGCAACGTGGCACTCGACGTGGCGCGCGTCCTGGCGAAGACCGCCGACGAGCTGCTGCCCACCGAGATCCCGGCCAACGTGTACGACGGCCTGAAGCTCAACCAGGCCAAGGAGATCCACGTCTTCGGCCGCCGCGGCCCGGCGCAGGCGAAGTTCAGCCCGATGGAGCTGCGGGAGCTGGACCACTCCCCCAGCATCGAGGTCATCGTCGACCCCGAGGACATCGACTACGACGAGGGCTCGATCGCCACCCGCCGCGGCAACAAGCAGGCGGACATGGTCGCCAAGACGCTGGAGAACTGGGCGATCCGTGACGTCGGCGACCGCCCGCACAAGCTGTTCCTGCACTTCTTCGAGTCGCCGGTGGAGATCCTCGGCGAGGACGGGAAGGTCGTGGGGCTGCGCACCGAGCGCACCGCGCTGGACGGCACCGGCAACGTCAAGGGCACCGGCGAGTTCAAGGACTGGGACCTCGGCGCCGTCTACCGCGCCGTCGGCTACCTGTCCGACGCGCTGCCCAAGCTCCCCTGGGACGAGGCCACCGGCACCGTCCCGGACGAGGGCGGCCGGGTGATCGAGAACGGCGAGCACCTGCAGTCCACCTACGTCACGGGCTGGATCCGCCGCGGTCCGATCGGTCTGATCGGCCACACCAAGGGCGACGCCAACGAGACGGTGTCGAACCTGCTCGACGACCACGCCAACGGCCGGCTGCACACGCCGTCCTCCCCCGCCCCCGAGGCCGTCGAGGAGTTCCTGGCGGGGCGCCAGGTGCGGTACACCACCTGGGACGGCTGGTACCGGCTGGACGCCGCGGAGAAGGCTCTGGGCGAGCCGCAGGGCCGCGAGCGCGTGAAGATCGTGGAGCGCGAGGACATGCTGCGGGCCAGCGGCGCCTGATCCGCCGCCCGGCCGACGTGACGAAGGGCTCCCGGCTCCGGCCGGGGGCCCTTCGGCGTGTCCCCGCGGACTCGGGGCAGGTGGTGCGGGACCCGGGCGGCCCGATGTGGCAGCGTGACCGGGCGACGCCCCGTCGGAGGATCCCGCACGTGCCCCGCTCGTGCGACGAGGAGGAGAGACGATGTCGAAACCGCCGCTTCCCGAAGCAGCGATCACCATGCTGGAGAAGCCCAACCCCGCGGTGATCACCACCGTCCGGGCGGACGGCCAGCCGGTCTCCGCCGCCACCTGGTACGTCTGGGACGACGGCCGGGTTCTCGTCAACATGGACGAGGGCCGCAAGCGGCTCGAGCACATCCGCAACGATCCGCGGGTGACCCTCACCGTCCTGGACGAGACCAACTGGTACTCCCACATCACCCTCATCGGGCGGATCGCCGAGATGCGCGACGACACCGACCTGTCCGGCATCGACCGGCTCTCGCGCCACTACCTGGGCAAGCCGTACTCCGAGCGGGGACGGGGCCGGGTCAGCGCCTGGATCGAGATCGACCGCTGGCACGGCTGGGGCTCCTTCCGCGACAGCGGCCA
>NZ_JACADT010000513.1:0-4035 GCF_013421635.1 Streptomyces sp. UH6
CTGGTGGCCGGAGTGCGGGTTCCGCTGCCGGTGCTGACGGCGGCGGAGGCGGCGGTGGCGGCTCTGCTGCTCGCCGAAGGGGTGGCGCTGCTGCGGCTGCGGCGTCGGGGAATGTCCTGGCGGCGGGCGCTGGGCGAGCTGGTGCCGGAGCCGGTGCTGCGTCTCGTCGGGCACGAGCTGCGGCTGTGGCACAGCATGGCGCTGTGGGTGCGGCGCAGGCGTCACGGGGTGCGGGAGGGCGACCTCGCGTTCGGTCACGCGCGGGGGGACGCCGCCATGATGTACGGGCTGCTCTTCGTGTGCATGGTCGAGACGGTGGGTCTGTCGGTGCTGCTGGCCGACTGGCCGGTCGCGCACGCGGTGGTGCTGGTGCTCGACGTCCAGACGGTGCTGTTCCTGCTGGGGCTGCGGGCGGCGGCCGTCGTCCGCCCGCACGTGCTGGGGAGCGGGGTGCTGCGGGTGCGGAGCGGGGCGCACGTGGACGTCGCCATACCGCTGGAGCGGATCGCCGCGGTGCGGCGGCAGTCGTTGTACTCGCACGACGAGGCCGAAGGGGAGCTGAATCTGCCGGTGGGGTCGCAGACGTCCCTCACGGTGGAGCTGACGGAGCCGGTGAACGCGCCGCGACTGCTGGGCGCGGCGCGGGCGGTTCGCGTGGTCCGGCTCCACGCCGACGACGCCGACGCGCTGCACGGCGCCCTCGTGAAGGCCCTCCGCCCCCTCCCGGACCCCGCCTGACGCGCCTGACGGGCCAGGTCGACGAGCCCCTCTCGACAAGCCCTGGCCGACGGGCCCTGCCCGGCACCCCGCCCCGGGGGCCCCGCCCGACGGCCCACCCGCGCCCGGGAGGCGGCCGGGCGGCTGGTCAGGCCCCCCGGGTGGGGAGCGGCCGGCCGTACCAGGTCTCGATGAGGCGCGCGGCGATGGAGATGCCGAAGGGGGGCAGCACCTCGCCGGAGGCGAACGCGGCGGTGAGCTCGTCCCGCGAGAACCACCGGGCCTCGCTTATCTCCTCGCCGTCGACCTGCGTGTGGGTGGTGGTCGCGTGCGCCATGAACCCGAGCATCAGGCTCGAGGGGAACGGCCACGGCTGGCTCGCCACGTAGGAGACGTCACCCACGACGACCCCGGCCTCCTCGAAGACCTCGCGCCGCACCGCCGCCTCGATGGACTCGCCCGGCTCCACGAACCCGGCCAGCGTGGAGAACCGGCCCTCGGGCCAGTGCACCTGCCGCCCGAGCAGGATGCGGTCGTCGTCGTCGGTGACCGCCATGATCACCGCGGGGTCGGTGCGCGGGTAGTGCTCCGCCCCGCACTTGGGGCAGCGCCGCACGTGTCCGGCCGCCGCGATCACCGTCTTGCCGCCGCAGCGGGAGCAGAACCGGTGCAGCCGCTGCCAGTTCTCCAGCGCGACCGCGTGCACCATCAGCCCGGCGTCCCGGTCGGACAGCAGCAGCCCCGCCTCCCGCAGCCCCGCCGGGCGCGCCGACTGGTCCATGCGGCCCGGCAGCGCGTCCCGCTGGAGGGCGAAGTAGCGCACCCCGTCGTCGTCGGTGCCGAGGAAGTAGCGGTGCGCCTCGGTGAGCGGCGCCTCGAACGACGGGGTGGTCACCAGCTCGGTGCGTCCGTCGGGCGTCTCGTCGATGAGCACCTGGCCGCCGGAGACCACGAAGCAGCGGGTGGTCGGGTGGCTCCAGGCGGCGGCCAGCCACGCCTCGTCCAGCCGGTGGTGGGCGGCGCGGTCGATGCCGGAGGGCGCGGTCAGCGCGACGGGCCGGCCGGCGAGGCCGCCGTCCGGTGCGGGTTCGGTCGGTTCGCGTTCGGTGGTCGAAGCGGTCACGGCGGGTTCGGGCTCCCCCTGTGAGTCGGCCGGCCGGCCTGCGGCGGCGGCGTTGGCGTCGGTGGTGTCAGCGGGCATCGCGCAGGCCTTCGGCCAGTTCGCCCCAGAGGTACGCGGCGGTCTCGACGCCCTTGACGAGGAGGTCCAGCTCGACCTTCTCGTTGGGCGCGTGCCATCCGTCGGAGGGCACCGAGATGCCGAGGAACAGCACCGGCGCGCCCAGCACCTCCTGGAGGTCGACGGCAGGGCCGGAGCCGCCCTCACGGGTGAAGCGGACCGGCTGCCCGAAGGCGCGCCCCATGGCGCGGGCCAGCGACTGCAGGGCGGGGTGGTCCAGCGGGGTGAGACAGGGCCGGGTGGAGCCGCCGAAGTGGATCTCGTGGCGGATGCCTGCGGGGACGCGCTCGGCGACCCAGGCGCGCACCAGCCGCTCGATCCGCGCGGGGTCCTGACCGGCGACCAGCCGGAAGGTCAGCTTGACCATGGCCGAGGACGGGATGATCGTCTTGCCGCCCGCGCCCTGGTAGCCGCCGCCCATGCCGTTGACCTCGGCGGTGGGGCGGGCCCAGATGCGCTCCAGCGTGCTGTAGCCGGCCTCGCCGGAGGCGGCGTACGACTTGGCGGTGCGCAGCCACCGCTCCTCGTCGAACGGCAGCTCGGCGAAGAGGGCCCGCTCCCGTTCGGTGAGCTCGACGACACCGTCGTAGAAACCGGGGACCGCGACCCGGCCGTCCGCGTCGTGCAGGGCGGCGACCAGGCGGGCGACGGCGGTGGCCGGGTTGGGCACCGCTCCGCCGAAGGAGCCGGAGTGGATGTCCTGGTCCGGCCCGGACAGGCGGACCTCGAACTCGGCGAGGCCCCGCATGCCGGTGCAGACCGTGGGGGTGTCCTCGGACCACATGCCGGTGTCGGAGACGATCACCGCGTCGGCGGCGAGCCGCTCGGCGCGCTCCTCGACCAGGGCCCGGAAGTGCGGCGACCCGGACTCCTCCTCGCCCTCCACCAGCAGCTTCAGGTGGACGGCGGGCGAGGTGCGGCCGGTGGCGGCGAGATGCGCCCGGACGCCCAGGGTGTGGAAGAAGACCTGGCCCTTGTCGTCGGCGGCACCGCGCGCGTACAGGCGGCCGTCCTTGACGACGGGCTCGAACGGGTCGGTGTCCCAGCCGTCCTCACGGGCGGCGGGCTGCACGTCGTGGTGGCCGTAGACCAGGACGACCGGCGCGTCCGGCTCCTCGGCGGGCCACTCGGCGAAGACGGCCGGAGCGCCCGGGGTGTCCCAGACCTCGACCACCGGGAAGCCGGTCGTCTTCAGGGCGCCGGCCAGCCAGTCGGCGCTTCGCCGCACGTCCTCGGCGTGCTCGGGCTGGGCCGAGACCGAGGGGATGCGGAGCCACTGGGCCAGCTCCTCGAGGAACGAGGCGCGGTGCTGCTCGATGTACGTCTGGACGGCGCTGTCCATGGTCTCGCTCATGCTCCGACCCTATCCGCCCGCACGCGGGTGCCGGTGGGCTGACGGGGAGCCCGCCTCCGTGGAACCGGACACCCCCGGCGGGCCGGAGGATCCCTCCTCGTCCGCTTCGTCCGCGAATTCCCCTGACAGGAGCCGCTCCAGCTCGGCACGGCCGGGCAGCGGGTCCGGCCGGACGACCTCTCCGGTGCGCACGTACAGGAAGGAGGCTGTGACGGATTCCACGGGCACTCCCCGCTGTTCCGCCCACGCCAGCCGGTAGACGGCGAGCTGGAGGGGGTCGGCCGTGGGGGCCCGGTGGGTCTTCCAGTCGACGATCTCGTACCGGACCTCCTCGCCCCCGCTCTCCCGGTAGACGGCGTCGATCCGGCCGCGCACCACCCGGCCGGCCAGGGCCAGCTGGAACGGCGCCTCCACGCGGTACGGGGTGCGGCGGGCGTAGTCGGTGCGCTCGAAGGCCTCCTTCAGGGCCTCCAGGTCGCGTTCGTCCTCGATCTCCGCGTCCGTGCCGGGCAGCTCGTCGGGCTCCAGCATGGGCAGCCGCAGCGCCTCGAAACGGGATTCCACCCAGGCGTGGAAACGGGTGCCGCGGCGGGCGGCGGGCGCCGGCGGGCGCGGCATGGGACGGGCCAGCTCACGGGCGAAGGCGTCCGGGTCCTCGTTGAGGCGCATCAGCTCGGACGCGGTGAGGGAGGCGGGCAGGCGGACCTCGGTGACCGCCTGCCGG
>NZ_JACADT010000514.1:0-4035 GCF_013421635.1 Streptomyces sp. UH6
CGGTGCAGGTGGACAGGAATCCGCGGCGGCCTACGCGCAGGGCGCGGCGCAGGCCCTCGTCGGGGCTGTCGGTGGTGTGTGCGGGGTGGTGGTCCACGGGTGCCTCTTCTCTCGGGAGTCCTCGGCGATCTCGAATGGCTGCGGTGGTCCGCAGGGGCTGGGGCGATCCCTCCTGTCGGAGCGGCGGGCATCGGGCGTCGGACGACGGACATCGGGCGGCGGACGGTGGACGGTGGACGGTGTGGGGAGCGGACCGGTCAGGCGAGGCCCGCCAGGCCGAGCAGGAGGTTCTTCACCTCGGTGGCCTCGACGCGGTCGCCGAGGTCGTGGGGGGCGGAGCACAGGAGGAGCGGACCGTCCTCGTCGCGCCCGGGCAGCCGGCCGTGGCTGCCGCGGACGGGCGACGGGTCGAGCGGGACGACTGCCATGCGGTAGCGCATGCCGAGCTTCTTGCGGGCCAGGGCTCCGGCCGCCCTCACCTTCACGTACGGGTCGAGGGGGTCCATGAAGAGTTCGGCGGGGTCGTAGCCGGGCTTGCGGTGGATCTCGACGAGCTGGGCGAAGTCCGGGGCGCGGGCGTCGTCCAGCCAGTAGTAGTAGGTGAACCAGCTGTCCGGCTCGGCGACCAGGACCAGTTCCCCGGCGCGCGGATGGTCGAGCCCGTGGGCCTTCTTGCCCTCGTCGTCCAGGATCTCGGCGACGCCCGGCACCTCCGCCAGGAGGGTGCGGACCTTCTCCAGGTCCTCGCCGCGGCGCACGTAGACGTGTGCGGTCTGGTGGTCGGCGACGGCGAAGGCGCGGGAGGCCATCGGGTCGAGGTACTCCATGCCGTCTTGGGTGTGCACCTCCAGCAGCCCGGCGCGGCGCAGCACCCGGTTGACGTCGACGGGCCGGGAGACCGGCGTGATGCCGTACTCGGAGAGCACGACCACGGTGCGGCCCTCCGCGCGGGCGTCGTCCAGCAGCGGCGCCACGGCGGCGTCGAGGTCGGCGGCGGCCCGCAGGGAACGCGGGTCGTCGGGGCCGTACCGCTGGAGGTCGTAGTCGAGGTGGGGAAGGTAGGCCAGGGCGAGGTCGGGCCGGCGGGTGCGCAGGACGTGGCGGGTGGCGTCGATGATCCACCGGCTGGACACCAGGTCGGCGCCGGGGCCCCAGAAGTGGAAGAGGGGGAAGGTGCCCAGTTCCGCGGTGAGTTCGTCGTGCAGGGCGGGAGGCCGGGTGTAGCAGTCGGGCTCCTTGCGGCCGTCGGCGTAGTAGACGGGGCGGGGGGTGACGGTGATGTCGGTGTCGGCGCCCATCGCGTACCACCAGCAGATGTTGGCGACGGTGTAGTCCGGTGCGACGCGGCGGGCGGCGTCCCAGAGCTTGTCCCCGGCGACCAGCCCGTTGTGCTGGCGCCACAGCAGGACGTCGCCGAGTTCGCGGAAGTACCAGCCGTTGCCGACGATGCCGTGTTCGCGGGGCAGCGCGCCGGTGAGGAAGGTGGACTGGGCGGCGCAGGTGACGGCGGGCAGGACGGTGCCGAGCGGGGCGCTGGAACCCGTGTCGGCCAGGGACCTGAGGTGCGGCATATGGTCCAGCAGTCGGGGGGTGAGTCCGACGACGTCGAGGACCAGCAGGGGGGTCACCGGGCGTTTCACGGCAGCTCCTTGAGGCCGAGGTCGGTCAGCAGGTCCCCGGCGAGGGTCAGTTCGGCGGCGATGCCGTCGGCGAGGCGGCCCCGGTCGCGGGGGCGCAGCTCGGGCGGGAGGGTCTGCCAGGTGTAGGTCTCGACCTCGAGGTGGTGGGTGCGCGGGCGGGGGCCGCCGGCCAGTTTCGCCAGCGCGGCCTTGAGCACCGGCAGGGTGGAGGTGAGCGGCGGCACCGGGTCGGCGTGCAGCGGGACGTGGAAGTGGGAGCGCCAGGGCACGGTGCGCGGCAGGGTGTCGGTGGTGAGGGCCTCGGGCAGGTCGTCGACGGCGCGCAGGGCGCCGTCGGGGGTGCGGGCGCGGGTCTGGTGGAGGAAGCGGGGTTCGGCGAACGCGGCCAGCGCGTCGCGTTCGGCGGGGCGCCGGGGGTCGTGGGCGTGGAGGGCGGCGGAGAGCTGTGCCTTGACCACGGGCACGCCGGCCGCTTCCAGGGCGTCCAGTGCGGTGTCGGGGTCCTCGAAGGACGTGGCCAGGTGGCAGGTGTCCACGCAGACGCCGATGCGGGGGTGGGCGGTGTCGGTGACCGGGGCGATGGCGTCGGCGGTCGTCTCGATCACGCAGCCGGGTTCCGGTTCCAGGCCGATCCGGACCGACCGGCCGGTCAACTCGTGCAGGGCGTCGAGCCGTTCGCCGAGGGTGCGCAGGGCGGCCAGGGCGGCCGCGGCGCGTTCGCCGTCGTGGGCGGTGCGCCAGGCGAGCGGGAGGGTCGAGATGGTTCCCTCGGCGGCGTCGTCGGGGAGGAGCTGGGCGAGGATCCGGGCCAGCGAGGTGGTGTGCTCCAGGCGCTCGGGGTCCGCCCAGTCGGGCTTGTAGACGCGGTACTTGACCTCCTCGGCGCCGAAGCCCTGGTACGGGAAGCCGTTGAGGGTGACCACCTCCAGGCCGCGGTGGTCGAGTTCGCCGCGCAGCCGGCGCAGGGCGGCGGGGTCGGCGGCCAGGACGCGGGCGGCGTCGTGGGCGAGCCAGAGCCCGATGCCGAGCCGGTCGCGCCCCAGCCGCCTGCGGACGGGCTCGCAGTGGTCGCGGAGTTGGGCGATGACGCCGTCGAGGGTTTCGGCGGGGTGGACGTTGGTGCAGTAGGCGAGGTGGACGACAGAGCCGTCCGGATGCCGGAAGCGCATGGTCACTCGCCTCCGCGGAGGATCGAGTTGCCCTCGTGGGAGGCCGCGGCCTCGGCGGGCGTCAGGTCGAGGCGGCCGCTCAGCCCGTAGAAGGCGACGGGGTTGCGCCACAGCACCAGGTCGACGTCGTCCTCGTCGAAGCCGGACGCGAGCATAGCGTCGGCCACCTTGCGGGTCTTCAGCGGGTCGCTCCTGCCCCAGTCGGCGGCGGAGTTGACCAGGACGCGCTCGGGTCCGTGGGCGCGCAGCACGGCGACCATGCGGTCCTCGTCCATCTTGGTGTCGGGGTAGACGGAGAAGCCGAGCCAGGCGCCGCTGTCCTTGGCCTCCTTGACGGTGTTCTCGTTGAGGTGGTCGATCAGGACGCGGTCGACGGGCAGCGCGGACTCGCGGACCACGTCGAGGGTGCGCCGCAGCCCGGTGAGCTTGTCGCGGTGCGGGGTGTGGACGAGGGCGGGCAGGCCGTGGTCGGCGGCGAGTTCGAGCTGGGCGGCCAGTGCGTGGTCCTCGGCGGGGGTCATGGAGTCGTAGCCGATCTCCCCGACGGCGACCACACCGTCCTTCACCAGGTAGCGGGGCAGTTCCTCCAGGACGGGCAGGCAGCGCGGGTCGTTGGCCTCCTTGGGGTTGAGGGCGATGGTGCAGTGGTGGGCGATGCCGTACTGGGCGGCGCGGAAGGGTTCCCAGCCGAGCAGGGAGTCGAAGTAGTCGTGGAAGGTGGCCGGGGAGGTGCGGGGCTGGCCGAGCCAGAAGGCGGGCTCGACGACGGCGAGGACGCCGGCGGCGCGCATCGCCTCGTAGTCGTCGGTGGTGCGCGAGGTCATGTGGATGTGGGGGTCGAAGATGCGCATCAGGACTCCTCCGTCGGGTCCGGCTGGGATTCGGTGAGGGCCAGGACGCGGTACAGGTCCGGTGGCACGGTGCGGCCCGCGGCGCCCCGTTCGGCGGCGAAGTCACCGAGCATGCGCGCGAGTTCCCCGTCCCCCCGGGCGCGTTCGGCGAGCCGGGCGACGGCGTCGACGGGGACGCCGGTGAACAGGCATTTGAGGACCGCGTGCCGCCATGCGTGGGCGGGCAGGTGGCGGGCGCCGTAGGGGCCGAGGGCGGCGGCGACCAGCCGGGTGTCGTTGGTGCGCAGGGCGTCCTCGACCAGGTCGAGCGCCTGGTCGCCGTCGATCAGGTGCGGCAGGGCGCGGAGGACGGCGCGGCGTTCGGCCGCGGTGCCC